>NZ_LZJX01000030.1:0-121806 GCF_001667595.1 Mycobacterium sp. E2989
CGCATTGACGGCCGAGCGGTTCGTCGCCGACCCGTTCACGCCGGGCGCCCGGTTGTATCGCTCCGGCGACCTCGCCCGCCGCAACGCCGACGGGGACATCGAATTCGTCGGGCGCGCCGACGAACAGGTCAAGATCCGCGGCTTCCGCATCGAGCTGGGCGAGGTCGCCGCCGCCATCTCGGTCGACCCGAGCGTCGGACAAGCCGTCGTGCTGGCCATGGACCTACCCCGGCTGGGCAAGAGCCTGGTCGGATACGTGACGCCCGCCCCGGGCGGCGGCCCGGAAACCGTTGACGTGGAACGCATTCGCGCGCGGGTGGCGGCCGCGCTGCCGGACTACATGACGCCGGCGGCTTACGTGCCGCTCGAGGAGATCCCGATCACGGCGCACGGCAAGATCGACCGCGCCGCACTGCCCCAACCGCAGATCGCGGCCGTCACCGAATACCGCGACCCCACCACCGTCACCGAACGCCGCATCGCCGCAATGTTTTCCACGCTCCTCGGTCACGACCGGGTGGGCGTCGACGACTCGTTCTTCGACCTGGGCGGTCACTCGCTGGTGGCCACCAAACTCGTGACCGCGATCCGCTCGGAGTGCGGCGTGGAGTTGGGCATCCGGGACGTCTTCGAGCTCGCCACGGTGGGCCTGTTGGCGGAGCGGGTCGATCGGCTGAGCTCCGGGGAGCCCAGGCAGGCGCGGCCCAAGCTGATCGCGACCGCGCACGACCAGCCGATGCCCCTGTCGGCGTCGCAGCTGCGCAGCTGGTTCGCCTATCGCATCGACGGCCCCAGCTGGGTCAACAACATTCCCTTCGCCGCGAAGCTGAGCGGGCCGTGGGACATCGACGCGCTGATCGCCGCCGTCGGCGACGTCGTCGCCCGCCACGAGATCCTGCGCACCTCCTACGTGGAGCTGGACGGCGTGCCCTACCAGGTGGTCGGCCCCGCCGACGAGGTTCCGGTGCGCCGGGCGACCGGGCCCGACGACGCCTGGCTGCGGGAGCAGCTGGACGTCGAGCGCCGGCACTGCTTCGAGCTGGACCGTGAGCTGCCGGTGCGGATCGCGTTGTTGCGCACCGACGCTGACGCCGCGGACCACGTGCTGTCGCTCGTGATCCATCACATCGCCTCCGACCACTGGTCGGCGGGGGTGCTGTTCGCCGACGTGATGACCGCGTACCGGGCTCGCCGGGCGGGGGAGGCCCCGGCGTGGGCGCCGCTTCGGGTGCAGTACGCCGATTACGCGGCCTGGCAGGGCGCGTTCCTGGGCGACGCGGCCGGTCAGGAGTCCTGCGTCGCCGCGGAGCAGCGGGAGTATTGGAATCGGCAGCTGGCCGGTCTGCCGGAGGACACCGGGCTGCGGCCGGACTTCCCGCGCCAGCCCGTCCCCACCGGGGAGGGCGAATCGGTCGACTTCCGCATCGACGCGGCCACCCGCGCCAAGCTCGCCGAGTTGTGCCGCGAGTTGGGCATCACCGAATTCATGCTGCTGCAAACCGCGGTCGCCGTGGTGCTGCACAAGGCGGGCGGCGGCCTCGACATCCCGCTGGGCACACCGGTCGCCGGACGCTCCGAGTCCGAATTGGACCAACTGATCGGGTTTTTCGTCAACATCCTGGTGTTGCGCAACGACCTGACCGGTAACCCGACCCTGCGTGAACTGCTGACCCGCGCCCGCGAGACGGCGCTGGCCGCCTACGCGCATCAGGATCTGCCCTTCGACCGGGTGGTCGACAGCGTCAGCCCGGTGCGCTCGCTGTCGCGCAATCCGCTGTTCCAGGTCGTGGTGCACGTCCGCGACCACCTGCCCGCCACGCGAGTGATCGAGCAGGCCCCCGACGGCGGGCAGGACACCGTGTGCACCTCGCTGGACCCCGTGTTCGACATGGCGCACGCGGATCTCAGCGTCAACTTCTTCGGCACCGACGGCACCGGCACCTCGGCGGGCATCGGCTACAACGGCAACCTGATCTTCCGCACCGAGCTCTACAGCAGGACCACCATCGAGCGCCTGGCCGGCTGGTTGACCCGGGTGGTCACCGAGTTTGCCACCGACGTGGATCAGACGTTGCGGGACGTGCAGCTGATCGGCGCCGAAGACCGGCGGCGCATGCTGCAGGACTGGAGCCGGGGCGAGCTGCCGCCGCACGACCGGCCGCGCACCATCGGAGAATTGCTGCGGCCCAGCCGAAGCCTGGGGCCCGACCGGATCGCGGTCCGATGCGGCGGCGAGCGCATCGATTACCCTGCCCTGCACCGCCGTTCGGACAACCTGGCGGCCCTGCTCGCAGGCCACGGCGTGGGGCCGGGGACGCTGGTCGGGCTCTCGACCCGGCGGAGCATCGACCTCGTGGTGGCGCTGGTCGCCATCATGAAGGCCGGCGCCGGTTACTTCCCCATCGACCCCGGCTACCCGCCGGCGCGCAAGCAGTTCATGCTCGACGACGTCGCGCCGCCGGTGGTGCTGGCCACGGCTGAAGCGCTCGACGGCATGCCCGACGTCGCCGGCGTCGCCGTCATCTCACTGGACGACCCGCGGCTGCGGGCCGCGATCGAGAACGGGGAGGTCGATCCCCGGGCGGCCGGGCTGCCGCTGCCGCACCCGGACGACCCGATGTACCTGGTCTTCACGTCGGGCTCCACCGGCAAGCCGAAGGGGGCGGTCGGCACCCATCGGTCGATGGCCGCCCGGCTGGACTGGCAGCTGCGGCACTACCCGCCGCGGACCGACGACGTCCGATTGGCCCAGGCCTCGATCACGTTCCTCGAGGGCGGGATGGAGATGCTGGCCGGATTGGCGGCCGGCGCCACCATGATCCTCGCCGACGACGCCGAACACCGTGACCCGGAAGCCCTCGGGGACTTGATGATCCGGCATTCGGTCGCCCAGGTGACCGCCGTGCCGAGCCTGGTCTCGGCGCTGGTCGACAGCCGGCCCGAGGCGCTGCGAGCGCTGTCCCGGCTGGTGTGCGGCGGGGAGCCGGTGAGCGACTCGCTGCTGCGGCGCCTGGTGTCGGCGTGCGCCGGCGCCGACGTCGAGCTGTTGAACAACATCGGTTCGACCGAAACCTCCGGTGCGGTGTCCCGCGGGCGCCTCGCGCCGCCGAATCCGCTTGTCGGCAGGCCCGTTCCGGGTGCGGACGCCTACCTGCTCGACGACGGCTTGCGGCCGGTTCCCGTCGGAGTGGTGGGCGAGCTGTATTACGCGGGCGACCAGCTCGCCCGGGGGTACTGGCGGCGGCCGGCGCTGACCGCATCCCGGTTCGTGGCCAATCCGTATGCCCGCCGGCCCGGTTCGCGCCTGTATCGCAGCGGCGACCTGGCCCGGTGGACCGAGGATGGCCTGCTCGAGTTCGCCGGGCGCTCCGACCACCAGGTGCAGGTGCGCGGTTTCCGCGTCGAGCTGGCCGAGGTGGAGGCCGCGCTGGCGGGGGCTGACGGCGTCGCCGCCGCGGCGGCGCGCACCTGGGAAGTGCACGGCGGCACCTCCCTGGCGGGATACGTTGTGCCCCAACGTCCCGTCGTCGACGACGGTGATAAGGCGGCGTTCGCGGCCGAGGTGCGCGCCGCGATCGCCACCATGCTGCCCGGCTACATGATGCCCTCGTCGCTGACCGTGCTCGACGCGTTGCCCAAGACGGAGTCCGGCAAGCTGAACCGGCCCGGGCTGCCACGGCCGGCGGTCAGCACCGGTGGGCAGGCCGAACCGTCGCGCACCGACACCGAACGGGCGCTGGCCAAGGTGTTCGCCGAGTTGCTCTCGACTCCCGAGGTGGGGCGGTCCGACGACTTCTTCGCCCTCGGCGGCGACAGCATCCTGTCGGTTCAGCTGGCCGCGCGGGCGCGGGCCGCCGGACTGGCGATCAGCCCCCGGATGATCTTCGAGAACCCGACCGTGCGGCAGCTGGCCGCGGCCGTCGACGCCCTAGGCGACAAGGACATTGACGCGGGTTCGTTCGACGAGCCGGCCGACACCCGCTTCGCGCCGATGACCGCGTCCGGGCTGTCGGCCGACGATTTGGCGGCCGTGACGCAGCTGTGGTCGTCGTCGCGGGACGGGACGCCATGACGACGACCGAAGATGTCGCGCCCGACATCGAGGACGTGATGGCGCTGAGCCCGCTGCAAGAGGGCTTGTACTCGCTGACCACGCTCGCCGAATTCCGCGACGGGGAGGCCGATGACCCGTACGTGATCGGCATGGCCGCCGACGTTTCCGGCGCGCTCGACGTCGCGCTGTTACGGGATTGCGCGGCAAAGATGTTGGCGCGCCACCCCAACCTGCGGGCCAGCTTCTTCAGCCGGGGCATCGCACGCCCCGTGCAGATCGTGCCGTCGAGGGTCGACCTGCCCTGGCGCACGGTCGCCGCCGCGCCCGAGGATGTGCGGGCACTCGAGGCCGGCGAACGCCGACGGCCGTTCGACCTGGAACGCGGGCCGGCCATCCGCTTCCTGCTCATCGAATTGCCCAATGCGCGATGGCGATTGGTGCTCACCGCCCATCACATCGTGATCGACGGCTGGTCGTTGCCGGTGTTCGTGAACGAGATGATGACGTTGTATCAGGCGGGCGGCGACGTGGCGGCGCTGCGGGCCGCCCCGCGGCCGTACCGCGACTACATCGGCTGGCTGTCGAGCCGGGATCCGCAGGCCAGTCAACAGATCTGGTGTCAGCACCTGGCGGGCCTGCCCGGCCCCACCCTGTTGTCCGCCGCGCTCGGCTCCAGCGAGGGCGGGCGGTCCGGGCTGCCCCGGACCACCGAACTGCGGATGCCCGCCGAGGACACCGCGCGGTTGGTCGAGGAGAGCAGGTCTCGCGGCATCACCGTCAACACCCTGATGCAGATGGCGTGGGCGGTGGTGTTGTCCCGGCTGACCGACACCGACGACGTAGTTTTCGGGGTCACGGTATCCGGCAGGCCGCCCGAACTGTCCGGCGTGGAGACAATGATCGGCCTCTTCATCAACACCGTCCCCTTGCGGGTGCGGCTCGACCCCGCGGCGAAGGTCGGTGAACAATGCCGGGCGGTGCAGCGCAGGCCCGCGCTGCTGCGCGAACACGGTTACCTCGGGCATGCGCAGCTGCGGGCGCTGGGCGGGGTCGGCGAGATGTTCGACACCCTGCTGGTTTACGAGAACTTCCCGCTGGACGGGCTGGCGGCCGGAACCGAATTGACCGCCGCCGGTGCGACTTTCCGGCCCTCCGCGCTGCAAACGTTGTCGCACTTCCCGATCACCATCGCCGCCCACATGGAAGCCGGCGAACTGGTGGTGCTCATCGAGGTCATCGAGGGTGCGCTGGGCGCCACCCCCGCGGCCGCCTTCGGGCGGCGGGTCCTGACCACGGCCGAGCGCCTGCTGCGCGAATGGGAGCGCCCGCTGCGCGACGTCAGCGTCCTCTTCCAGGACGAGGTCGTCCCGCCGCGCGCGGCCGGAGCGCCCCCGGCGCCGCCCGTCGGGATCCACGCCCGATTCGCCGAAGTCGCCCGCAGGACCCCGGACCGCCCGGCGGTCAACTGGGCCGGTGGCACGCTGACCTACCGCGAGCTGGATGCCCGCACCGACGGGCTGGCCGCCCGGCTCGCCCGACACGGCGTGCGGCCCGAAACCCCGGTCGGTATTCGGCTTTCCCGCGGCCCGCAGTACGTTGCCGCGATGCTCGCCGTGCTCAAAGCCGGCGGTGCGTGCGTCCCGATGGAACCCGCGACGCCCCCGCAACGGGTGGACTCCATCCTGCGGCAGACCGGCGCGTCGATCGTGATCGACGACGACTGGCTGGCGACCGGCGAACCCGCCGACGGCGACTTTCGCCCGGCCGGCGTGGCACCCGGGCAGGCGGCGTATGTCGTCTTCACGTCGGGGACGACGGGAGAACCCAAGGGCGTCATCGGAACTCACGCGGCGGTGGGCGCCTACGCCGACGACCACCTGGCCGCCGTGCTGCGACCGGCGGCCGCCCGACTGGGCCGACCACTGCGTGTCGCGCACGCATGGTCGTTCGCGTTCGACGCCGCCTGGCAGCCGCTGGTCGCGCTGCTCGACGGCCACGCGGTGCACATCGTGGACGAACACACCCAGACCGACGCCGAGGCGCTGGTCGCGACGGTCGCCGAGCACGGCATCGACATGATCGACACCACCCCGTCGATGTTTGCCCAACTCGCCGCGTGCGGTTTGCTCACCACCGTCCCGCTCGCCGTGCTGGCGCTGGGTGGGGAACCGCTCGGCAAACCGGCGTGGGAGCTGATCCGCGCCGAGTGCGCACGCGCGGGGATGACGGCCTACAACTGCTACGGGCCCACCGAAACCACCGTTGAGGCCATCGTCGCCGCGATCCCGGAGCACGACGAGCCGTCGATCGGGCGGCCGACCCAGCACACCCGCGGTTACGTGCTGGACTCCGCGCTGCGTCCCGTGCCGTTCGGCGCCACCGGCGAGCTGTATCTGGCCGGCGCCCAGCTGGCCCGCGGGTATGTCGGCCGTCCCGCGGAGACCGGCCACCGCTTCACCGCCGACCCCTTCGCGCCCGGTGAACGGATGTACCGCACAGGCGATTTGGTACGTCGCGGCCCGGACGGTTCGCTGCAGTACGTGGGCCGCGCGGACGCCCAGGTGAAGATCCGCGGTTACCGCGTCGAACCGGGTGAGATCGCGGCCGCGCTCGAATCACACCCCGGCGTGCGGCGCGCGGGCGTGCTGGTCCGCCGCGGGCCCTCGGGCGCGCGGCTGACCGCCTACGTGGTCGCGTCCGACGCCGCGCCGCACCCGCCGTCGGCGGCGCAACTGCGCGGCATGCTGGCATCGCGGTTGCCGCGCTACATGATCCCGCAGCGCATCGTCGCGGTCGACGAAATCCCGCTGACCGTCAACGGCAAGCTGGACGAGGCCGCGCTGAGCGCGTTCGACGTCGCCGAGGCGGATACCGGCGGCGCCGAACCCGAGACTCCCACCGAAGCCGCGCTGGCCGAACTGCTGTCGGAGCTGCTGGCTCAGCCGCGAGTCGACGTGGCCGCCGATTTCCTGCAGCTGGGCCTGGACAGCATCGTGGCGCTGTCGGTGGTGCAGGCGGCCCGGGCGCGGGGGATCGCCCTGCGCGCCCGGCTCATCCTCGAGTGTGCCAACGTCCGGGAGCTGGCGGGGGCCATCGATGCCGAAACCCTCATCGCCACAAGCGATGTCGAGCGCAGCGCCGAGCCCATGCCGGTGCTGCCCAACGGCCGTTGGCTTTACGAACACGGCGAGCCGCGGCGGCTGGCGCAGACCGAAGCCATCCGACTGCCCGCCGACGTCAGCCGCGAGCAACTCGACACCGCGCTCGCCAGCATCGTGGACGGTCACGAGGTGCTGCGCACGCGACTGGACCGCGCCGCGATGACCCTGGTTCTGGCGCAACCCGCCGAGATCCTCACCGAGGTGGCCGTGACGGACGACCTGCACGCGACGGTGCCCGAACACGTCGCGCGGGCCGTGGACCGCCTCGATCCGCAGCGCGGAGCGCTGCTTGCCGCGACGTGGCTCCGCCCGCCGACCGGGCGAAGCGTCCTGTTGCTGACCGCCCACGTGCTCGCGATGGATCCGGCGTCGTGGCGGGTGGTCCTCGGCGAATTAGACGCCGCCCTAACGGCTTTGGCCGCCGGCCGCTCGCCGGCACCGATCCGCGAGCACACCAGCTACCGGCGCTGGGCCGGTGCGCTCGTCGAGCGCGCCCGCGGGCTGGACACGGTGCAATTCTGGGCCGCCCAGTCCGACGGCGACGACCCGGACCTCGGCGCGCGACGGGTCGATCCGGCCCGTGACCGCGCCCGCGATCTGAACGTCCGGATGATCGCCACCGATGCCGACATCACCCGCCGGCTGCTGGACTCCGGGCTGCCGTTGCCGCACCTGCTGATCGCCGCCACCGCGGCGACGGTGACGCGGTGGCGGCGCTCCCGCAACCAGGCCACGCCGCCGCCCCTGCTGGCGCTCGAAACACACGGGCGCGCAGACGCTCTGGTCGACGGGTCGGGCGCGCACGGCATCGACACCGGTGACACCGTCGGGCTGCTGAGTTCCATCTACCCGATGCGGGTGCGCTCGGCCGACCCGCGAGCCGTGGGCGAGCAGCTGGCGGCCATCCCGGGTGACGGGCTGGACTACGGGTTGCTGCGCTACCTGCGCACCGACACCGCCGAACGCCTCGCCCCGTTGCCGGCGCCGCAACTTTTGCTGAACTACCTCGGCGCCGCCCACGCCGGCGGCGGCGCCGCGCTGACGCTGGAACGTGAACTGCTCGCCGGGGTGTCGCCGCAACCGGAGCCGGAGCTGGCGGTGCGCCACGAGCTCACCATCGTGGCCGCCCTGCTGACGTTCGACGGCCAGCGGGTGCTGGCCGCGCAGTGGCGCGCGCTGCCCGACATCCTCGGCGAGGCCGATCTGGCCGAACTGCAACACCTTTGGATCGAATCGCTGCGGGAGATGGTGACATGAGCACACTTGCGATCCTGGGCGCGGGCGCCAAGGCGGTGGCCGTCGCCGCCAAGGCGTCCGTGCTGCGCGACATGGGCGTCGATGCCCCCGAGGTGATCGCGGTCGAACGCATCGGCGTGGCGGCCAACTGGCAGGCCAGCGGCGGTTGGACCGACGGGGCGCACCGGCTGGGCACCAGCCCGGAGAAGGACGTGGGATTTCCCTACCGCTCGGCGCTGGTCCCGCGCCGCAACGCCGAACTCGACGAACGGATGACCCGCTACAGCTGGCAGTCCTACCTGATCGCCACGGCGTCGTTCGCCGAATGGATCGACCGCGGCCGGCCGGCGCCCACCCATCGCAAATGGAGCCAGTACCTGGGTTGGGTGGCCGACCAGGTGGGCCTCGACGTGGTGCGCGGCGAGGTGGAGCGGCTGGCCGTCAACGGCGAGAAGTGGGCGCTGCACACCCACGAGACCACCGTGGCGGCCGACGCCCTGATGATCACCGGGCCCGGCCAGGCCGAGAAGTCGCTGCTGCCCGGCAATCCGCGCATGCTGTCGATCGCCCAGTTCTGGGACCGCGCCGCGGGCCACGACCGGATCACCGCCGAACGGGTGGCCGTCATCGGCGGCGGTGAGACGGCGGCGTCGATGCTCAATGAGCTGTTCCGGCACCGGGTTTCGACCATCACCGTCATTTCGCCGCAGGTGACGCTGTTCACCCGGGGGGAGAGCTTCTTCGAGAACTCGCTGTTCTCCGACCCCACCGACTGGACCGCCCTGACGCTGGCCGAACGCCGCGACGCGCTCGCCCGCACCGACCGCGGCGTGTTCTCGGCCAACGTGCAGGAAGCCCTGCTGGCCGACGACCGCATCCGGCACCTGCGGGGCCGGGTGGCCCACGCCGTGGGCCGCGACGGGCAGATCCGGCTCACCCTGTCCACCAACCGCGGCAGCGAGAACCTCGAGACGGTGCACGGTTTCGATCTGGTCATCGACGGATCGGGGGCCGATGCGCTGTGGTTCATGTCCTTGTTCGGCCAGGACGTGCTCGACCTGCTGGAGCTCGGCCTGGGCGGCCCGCTGACGGCCGATAGCCTGCAGGAAGCGATCGGCTATGACCTGGCGGTCAGCGACGTCACGCCCAAGCTGTTCCTGCCCAACCTGTCCGGGCTGACGCAGGGGCCGGGGTTTCCGAACCTCAGCTGCTTGGGATTGCTGTCCGACCGGGTACTAGGAACCACTGGGGGCTTAATGGGGGCGCCCAAGCACACGACAAGGAGACGCGATGAGCATCAACCCCTTCGATGACGAGAACGGCACCTTCTTCGTCCTCGTCAACGACGAGGACCAGCACAGCCTGTGGCCGAGCTTCGCCGACAAGCCGGCGGGGTGGCGGGTGGTGCACGGCGAGGCCAGCCGCGAGGAGTGCCTGGAGTACATCGAGAAGAACTGGACCGACATCCGGCCCAAGAGCCTCCAGGAATCGATCAAGCGCCGCTGACGCGGCGTAGCCGTAGCGCCGCCGTAACGTGACCGGCCCGAGACGCAATCGCCGGCGACACCGTGCACACTTACACCAACTACACCGTGGTCACGCGGAACCGTGTGGGGGACAAGATCACTGACTTCCCGACATGGTGCGCGCGTATCGAAGGGGGAACCGTGAGGACCGTTAAAACTCTTGCCACCGGCGTGGCGGCGTTCGCCGTCGTAGGGGGAGCCGCCGGTGGCGCTTTCGTCGCCGCACCGATGGACCAGGTGCAACTGGCCGCGTTCGGCGCGCCGTTGCCGCAGGACCCGCCACCGCCGCCCCCGGCGCCCGGCGCCCTGCCGACGCCGGAGCAGCTGTCGACCCTGTGCAACCAGGCCACCGACCCGGGCGTCTCGTATACGACCAAGAACAACCTGGTGGAAAACGGCATCAGCCCCGACGAGGGCCACGTGGCCGACCACGATCTGCGAAAGGCGTACCGCAACGGGAACTTCCCGGAGACGTTCGCCGTGACGAACATCGCGCCGGCCGGCCCGAACCTGGCCCAGGCCGACGTCGCCATCTCGGGACCGAAGTTCGCCGGCCCGGTGCAAAAGCACCTGGTGTTCGTCAACCAGGGCGGCAACTGGATCCTGCAGCACGACGCCGCGATCGCCCTGATCCAGGCGGCGACTGCCACCAACTAGGTGGCCGGTATTCTGGGCGGCCACACAGCCGGCGCACAGGTTGTGCATGTTGTCTTCCTAAGGCGCGGTCGTAACGTGGCCGTGCCGAGACGCGAAACAACAGGAGTAGCAGGCGCGCTGACACCGCACCAAATGTGTGGATCCGGTTCAGGCTCGCGCCCGTCGAAGGGGGAACCATGAAGACCGTCAAGTTGCTCGCCACCAGCGTGGCAGCGTTCGCCGTCATCGGGGGTGCGGCCGCGGGGCTGGCTTCCGTCGCGACGCCGATGGACCAAGTGCGGTTGAGCGCGGTCGGCGCGCCGTTGCCGCAGGACCCGGCCCCGGCCGCCGACGTTCCGACGGCCGACCAGCTGACCGGCGTGCTGAACAGCCTGGCCGACCCGAGCGTCTCGTTCGCCAGCAAGAGCAACCTGGTTCAGGGTGGCATCAGCGGCATCGAGGCGCACGTGGCCGACAAGAAGCTGCAGAAGGCGGCCAAGAACGGCGACCTGCCGTTGTCGTTCGACGTCACGAACATCCAGCCGGCCGCGGCCGGCTCGGCCACCGCCGACGTCGCGGTCTCCGGTCCGAAGCTGACGTCGCCGGTCACGCAGAACGTCACGTTCGTCAACCAGGGCGGCTGGGTGCTGTCCCGGGCGTCGGCGATGGAGCTGCTGCAGGCCGCCGGTCAGTGATCGGCGCGCAGCGCGCGCAGGTCTGATCGGGCGACGCGGACGAGGTCGGCCAGCACGTCGATCGAGGCGACCAGGCCGTCGCGCACCACGAAGCCCATGATCGCCGTCGCCCGCCCGTCGACGAAGATGACCGCGCCGGCCGCCCCGTTGACCGTCGCGGCGCGCACCTCGCGATCGGGACCCGCGTAGGCGCGGGCCAGCCGCGCCACCGCGGACGCGCCCTGGGTGCGGAAACCGGCGGTGCCGCGGCCGAAGTCGCCGCGCAGCACCACGTCGGGATGCAGCACCGCCACCAGGCGGTCGAAGTCGCCGCTGCGGCCCGCCGCGAAGAACGCGTCGACGGCCTCCCGCTGGGCGGCCACGTCGCCGTCGGGGGCCGGATCGGCCTCCTCGATGCGCCGGCGGGCCCGGCTGGCCAGCTTGCGGGTGGCCTCCGGCGTCCGGCCGACGATCGGGGCGATCTGGTCGAACGGCACCGCGAAGACGTCGTGCAGCACGAACGCCAGCCGCTGCTCGGGCGGCAGGGTGTCCAGCACGACGAACAACGCCAGCCCGACCGCGTCGGCCAGCATCGCGCGGTGCTCGGGGTCGAATTCGCCCTCGGCGTCCACGATCGGGTCCGGCAGCGCGACGCCCAGCCCCTCGCCCGCGTGGGCCCGGCGGTCGCGCAACATGTTCAGGCAGATGCGGGCCACCACGGTCGTCAGCCACGCGTCCAGGTTGGCGATGCCGTCGGCGCCGCCGCCGCTGAGCCGCAGCCACGCTTCCTGCACGGCGTCCTGGGCGTCGTCGATCGAACCCAGCATGCGGTAGGCGATCGCGCCCAGCTGCGGCCGCGCCGCCTCGAACCGCGCGGTGATCGACGCGTCCAAGCTCATGTGGCGCCCGCGTCGGGCAGGGCGCAGACCTGGTTGCCGGAGAAGCCGGACGAACCGATGCCGAGCGCGAGATTGAAGCGGGCGCGCAGGTTGCCCAGCGTGATGACGTGGGTGAGCCCGACGAGTTGGGCGGTGTCGAAATGCGCACGCAGCGCGTCGAATAGCTCGTCGCTGACCTCGACGGGGGTGCGGCTGACCGCGGTGGCGTATTCGAGGATCAGCTTGTCGAGCTCGGAAAAGCATGCGGCGCTTCGATAGTCGGCCAGTGCGAGCAGTTCCTCGTCGGTCATGCCCCACTGGCGGGCGATCTGCGAACCGAGGTCGATGCAGTACTCGCAGCGCACCGTCGTCGCCGCCTTGAGCTCCGCGAGCGCGCGGTGGCGCGGGCTGAGCACGTCCAGCTTGGACTCGGCCTGTTCGAGCTTGCCGTAGGCGTTGAGCAGCCGGGGGATGTGCGCGTACATGCGCAGCGGTTCCAGCATCCCGGCCGTTTCGAGGCCGGTCATCTGGGCCAGCTTGCGCTTGGTGAAGAAGAAGGCGATCTTGGCGCCCAGACCGGCGTCGCGGTCGGAGACCCCTTGCAACCGGGACATGGCGACCTCCTAGCAAGTTGCGGTGTGAACCAACGTCCTCACTGAGTCGACACCCCGCGCCCGGCAAACGTGACCGGCTACCGCGGCGGCCCGGGCGCCATGTCCATGTCGAACACCCGGGCGTGCAGCACGGTGCGGTTTCGCAGCGCCGCCCGGACCGCCCGGTGCAGCCCGTCCTCGAGGTAGGTGACGCCCTTCCACCGCACCGCGTGCGGGAAGAGGTCGCCGTAGAAGGTGGAGTCCTCCGACAGCAGACGATCGAGCGCGAGCACCGTCGTCGTGGTGACCAGTTCGTCGAGCCGGATCTGCTGCGGCGGAATCTGGGACCAGTCCCGGTAGGACAGCCCGTGCTCGGGATACGGCTTGCCGTCGCGCACGCCCTTGAAAATCATTGCGCGATCTTCCCCGACGCGTTGCTATGACCCGACCGGTTCATGCTGGACAGGCTAGCCGCAAGAAGCGCCGCCGGCGTCCAAGCCGCCGGTAATGCCGACGGCGGCCGCGACCGCCCGCCACGGCAAGCGGCCGCTGGTCACGGTCAGCACGGTTTGCGACCCGTAAAATGAACCCGGTCAGGGCGCTGCAGGGAGGTGACCACGAGTGGGAAGTGCCGACGAACGTCGCTTCGAGGTGCTGCGTGCCATCGTCGCCGATTTCGTTGCCACGAAGGAACCCATCGGTTCCAAGACGCTGGTGGAGCGTCATAACTTGGGCGTCTCGTCGGCGACCGTCCGCAACGACATGGCGGTGCTGGAGGCCGAGGGCTACATCACCCAGCCGCACACCAGCTCCGGGCGCGTGCCCACCGAGAAGGGTTACCGCGAGTTCGTGGACCGCCTGCACGACGTCAAGCCGCTGTCCGCGGCCGAGCGCAGCGCGATCCTGAGCTTCCTGGAATCCGGCGTCGACCTGGACGACGTGCTGCGCCGGGCGGTCCGCCTACTGGCCCAGCTGACCCGGCAGGTGGCCGTGGTGCAGTACCCGACGCTGACCTCGTCTACCGTGCGCCATCTGGAAGTGATCGCGCTGACCCCGGCCCGGCTGCTGATGGTGGTCATCACCGACACCGGTCGGGTGGACCAGCGCATCGTCGAACTCGGCGACGTCATCGACGACCACCAGCTGGCCCAGCTCCGCGAGATGCTGGGCCAGGCGCTGGTGGGCAAGAAGCTGTCGGCGGCCTCGATCGCGGTGGCCGACCTGGCCGGGAACCTGCGCGCCCCCGACGGCCTGGGCGACGCCGTCGGCCGCTCGGCGACGGTCTTGCTGGAGCAGCTGGTGGAACACACCGAAGAACGCTTGCTGATGGGCGGGACCGCCAACCTGACCCGCAACGCCGCCGATTTCGGCGGCTCGTTGCGCTCGATCCTGGAAGCGCTCGAGGAGCAGGTGGTGGTGCTGCGGTTGCTGGCGGCCCAGCAGGAAGCCGGTAAGGTGACGGTGCGCATCGGCCATGAGACGGCCGCCGAGCAAATGGCCGGCACCTCGATGGTGACCACCGCCTACGGCACCTCCGACACCGTGTTCGGCGGAATGGGTGTGCTGGGGCCCACCCGGATGGACTATCCGGGAACTATCGCCAGCGTCGCCGCGGTTGCCCTATATATCGGCGAAGTCCTGGGTGCTCGATGAACGCGCACCCGCAGTATGCGCAGGCGCGGGATAAGGACCAGGTTTAGGAGAGTCAGGCGTGGCACGCGACTATTACGGGCTGCTCGGCGTGAGCAGAAACGCCAGCGATGCGGACATCAAGCGCGCGTACCGCAAGCTGGCGCGCGAGCTGCATCCCGACGTCAACCCCGATGAGGGCGCGCAGGCGAAGTTCAAGGAGATCAGCGTCGCCTACGAGGTGCTGAGCGACCCCGAGAAGCGGCGCATCGTCGACCTGGGCGGCGATCCGATGGAAAGCGCCGCCGCGGCGGGCGGCGGCTTCGGGGGCGGCTTCGGCGGGTTGGGCGACGTGTTCGAGGCCTTCTTCGGTGGCGGCTTCAGCGGCGGGGCGACCTCGCGCGGCCCGATCGGCCGGGTCCGGCCGGGCTCGGACTCGCTGCTGCGGATGCGGCTCGACCTCGAAGAGTGCGCGACCGGGGTCACCAAGCAGGTCACCGTCGACACGGCGGTGCTGTGCGACCGCTGCCAGGGCAAGGGCACCAACGGCGACTCCGTGCCGGTCCCGTGCGACACGTGCGGCGGGCGCGGCGAGGTGCAGACGGTGCAGCGGTCCCTGCTGGGCCAGGTGATGACCTCGCGGCCCTGCCCCACCTGCCGCGGCGTCGGAACGGTCATCCCCGACCCGTGCCACCAGTGCATGGGCGACGGCCGGGTCCGCGCCCGCCGCGAGATGAGCGTCAAGATCCCCGCCGGTGTCGGCGACGGCATGCGGGTGCGGCTCGCCGCCCAGGGCGAGGTCGGGCCCGGGGGAGGGCCGGCCGGCGACCTGTACGTCGAGGTGCACGAGCAGGCCCACGACGTCTTCGTCCGCGAAGGCGACGACCTGCACTGCACGGTGTCGGTCCCCATGGTCGACGCGGCGCTGGGCGCCACCGTGACCATCGACGCCATCCTGGACGGCATCAGCGAGATCACTATTCCGCCTGGCACGCAACCGAATTCGGTCATCACGTTGCGCGGCCACGGGATGCCCCACCTGCGGTCGGGCACCCGGGGCGATCTGCACGTCCACGTCGAGGTGTTGGTGCCCACCCGGCTGGATCACCACGACACCGAACTGCTGCGTGAGCTGAAGAACCGGCGCAGCCGCGACGTTCCCGAGGTGCGCTCGACCCATGCCGGCGGGGGCCTGTTCAGCCGGCTGCGCGAAACCTTCACCGGGCGCTAGCCTTCTCGGTTCGCCGAGCCACCCCGATGGTCGCCACCCTCTTCTACGTCGACGCGCTGCCCGATGTCGGCGAGTTGGCCGTCGTCGACGGCGACGAGGGGTTTCACGCGGCGACCGTGCGGCGGATCCGGCCCGGTGAGCAGCTGGTCCTCGGCGACGGCGCCGGGGGCCTGGCGCATTGCGACGTCGAGCACGCCGGCCGCGACGGCCTGCGCGCCCGGGTTCTTCAGCGGTGGAGCGTCGCGTCCAGTCGCCCGGCGGTGACGGTGGTGCAGGCGCTGCCCAAATCGGATCGCTCGGAGCTGGCCATCGAATTGGCCACCGAGGCGGGCGCCGACGCGTTCGTCGCCTGGCAGGCGGCCCGGTGTGTGGCGAATTGGCAGGGCGGTCGCGTGGACAAGGGCCTGCGCCGGTGGCGCGCCGTCGCCCGGTCGGCGGCCCGGCAGTCGCGCCGGGCGCACATCCCGGCGGTCGACGGCGTGCTGTCCACCGCCGAGCTGACGCGGCGGGTCCGCGAGGCTGTGGCCGGCGGATCGGTGGTGCTGGCCCTGCACGAATCGGCCCCCGGTCGGCTCGCGGATTCCCATGTCGCGCAAGCCGATTCGATGTGGCTGGTGGTCGGCCCGGAGGGCGGCGTGGCGCCGGAGGAGGTCGCCGCGTTGACCGACGCCGGCGCGGTCCCCGTGCGCCTCGGCCCCCAGGTGTTGCGGACGTCGACCGCGGCCGCGGTGGCGTTGGGCGCGATCGGCGTGCTCACGCCCCGATGGGACGCTGCCGGCTTGGACGGCGGTGTCGGCGACGCCGCCTCAGAAAACGCTTAGCTGGCGCGCGATCTCGAGGTTTGCCCGGTCTCCGTGCGCTTGCACCCCGAGGGCTTCCCACGTTCCGCGCTGGGTGACCCATCGCACGAATGCGTCCGCGGCCGAGGCGATTTGGGCTGTCGCGTCGCCGGTGCCGATGGACAGCGTCCGATCGCAACCGTCGGTGAGGCGGATCTCCACCGCGCCGCCTAAGCGCCCCAGGAGGCCGGCGTTCTGTTGGGGCAACGCCGCCTCGATCCAGTCCACCGTCGGTTCCAGCCGCAACGCATCCGAAGCGGGGGGTTCCACCCGCAGCGGGCCGTCCGGCTGCAGCAGGTCGTATCTGATGTGGACGTAGTGCTCGAAGGCGAACGCCGCCGGGATCTCCGATGCCGGATACGTCCCGACATCGCCGAGTGGCACCTCGAAGTCCTGATCCGCCGCGGCCGCGAGGACCTCGAGGCCCTTCGAGCTGACGGATTCGTAGTCGTCCACAATCTCCCGCGACGTCATGCCGCGACGCGATTCGACGTACAGGTCCGCCGCGCGCTCCGCCGGCAGGCCCTTCGGATCGGGCAGGTGCGACGGGTCGACCGCCAGCCAGAAACTGCATGCCATGTGGGACACGACGTCGCGCACCGACCACCCGGGGCAGCCACTGGCCTGCGCCCAGTCGGAGTCGTCCAACGAACGAAGGATCGCCAGCAGCGCCTCGCGGTCCGCCTCGACGGCCTGTATCGCAGAGTTCATCGTCAACCGTGTCCCTTCCTTGGATTCGGCCGTCTCGCTGCTATCTTCAGAGCGAGATTCATACGGTATGTATGAACCTACATACAGTATGTATGAAAGGCAATGGCTTGACCGACGAACGGCGGACCCAGGCGGAGCGCTCCGCGGAAACGCGGGAGGCGCTGGTCTCGGCGGCGCGGCGGTTGTTCGCTGCCCAGGGTTTCTCGGAGGTGGCGCTCGAGGCGATCGTGCGCGCGGCGGGCGTGACCCGCGGCGCGCTCTATCACCACTTCGCCGACAAGACCGAGCTGTTCGCGACCGTGTTCGAGCAGGTCGAGGCGGAGGTTGCCACCCGCATGGGCGAGGCGATCGCGGCGTCCGGCGAAACCGACCCCACCGAGGTGATGCGGTTGGGCGCCGCCTACTGGCTGGACGCCTGTTCCGATCCCGAAATCCAGCGCATCGCGCTGGTGGACGCCCCTGCGGTGCTCGGTTGGACGCGGTGGACCGAGATCGGCAATCGCTACAACCTCGGGTTGGTGCGGGCGCTGCTTTCCGGCGCGATCGAGACCGGCCGCATCCCGCCGCAGCCGATCGAGGCGACCGCGCTGACCATGCTCGGCGCGATGCGCGAGGCCACCCTCTACGTGGCGAGGGCCGAAGATCACGCAACGGCACGCCGGGAAGCCGGCGCCGTCATCGACCGGTTGATCCGGGCGCTCGGCGCAAGCGACGGCGGTGAGGAAGCTGACCAACCGAGGACCCCGGCGTAGACTTAGGCAGCCGAGCAAACCACCGACAAGCCGAGAAAGCAGGCATCGAGAGCCACGTGACGCCCCGCGAGACCAGCGCTGTTGACGCAGCCGGAGGCCTCCAGGCCAACGCCCAAGTACGCAGCAGCATCGATGTTCCGCCCGATGTCGTCGTCGGCTTGTTGGGCTCGGCAGACGAAAACCTTCGCGCCCTGGAACGCAGCCTGAACGCCGACCTGCACGTGCGTGGCAACGCCGTGACCGTCTCGGGCGAACCGGCCGACGTCGCGCTCGCCGAGCGGGCGATCTCCGAGCTGGTCGCGATCGTCGCCAACGGTCAGCCGCTGACGCCCGAGGTGGTGCGCCACAGCGTCGCGATGCTGACCGGCACCGACAACGAGTCGCCGGCCGAGGTGCTCACCCTCGACATCCTCTCGCGGCGGGGAAAGACGATCCGGCCCAAGACGCTCAACCAGAAGCGTTACGTCGACGCGATCGACGCCAACACCATCGTCTTCGGGGTGGGCCCGGCCGGCACCGGCAAGACGTACCTGGCGATGGCCAAGGCGGTCAGCGCGCTGCAGACCAAACAGGTGAACCGCATCATCCTGACCCGGCCGGCGGTGGAAGCCGGTGAGCGGCTTGGCTTTCTGCCGGGCACGCTGAGCGAGAAGATCGACCCGTATCTGCGGCCGCTCTATGACGCGCTCTACGACATGATGGATCCCGAGCTGATCCCGAAGCTGATGTCCGCCGGGGTCATCGAGGTGGCGCCGCTGGCCTATATGCGCGGCCGCACCCTCAATTCGGCCTTCATCGTGCTCGACGAGGCGCAGAACACCACCGCCGAGCAGATGAAGATGTTCCTCACCCGGCTCGGCTTCGGGTCGAAAATGGTCATCACCGGCGACATCACGCAGGTGGACCTTCCGGGCGGCGCCAGGTCGGGCCTGCGGTCGGCGATCGAGATCCTCGACAGCGTCGAGGACATCCACATCGCGGAGCTGACGAGCGTGGACGTGGTGCGCCACCGGCTGGTGTCCGAAATCGTGGACGCCTACGCGAAATTCGAGGAGCCCGGCCTGATGAACCGGGCGGCCCGTCGGGCCTCGGGCTCCCGCGGGCGCCGGTGACCGTTTCGTGAGCGTCTCATGAGCATCGAGGTATCCAACGAGTCGGGCATCGACGTGTCCGAAACCGAATTGATCAGCGTCGCAAGGTTTGTCATCGCCAAGATGGACGTGAACCCGGCCGCCGAACTGTCGATGGTGCTGCTGGACACCGCCGCGATGGCCGACCTGCACATGCGCTGGATGGACCTGCCCGGCCCGACGGACGTGATGAGCTTCCCGATGGACGAGCTCGAGCCGGGGGGCCGGCCCGACGCCCCGGAGCCGGGCCCGTCGATGCTGGGCGACATCGTGCTGTGCCCGGAATTCGCCGCCGGCCAGGCCGACGCGGCGGGCCACAGCCTGGGCCACGAGTTGGCGCTGTTGACCATCCACGGCGTGCTGCACCTGCTGGGCTACGACCACGGCGAGCCGGACGAGGAAAAGGAGATGTTCGCGCTCCAGGGCCGATTGCTCGAGGAATGGGTCGCCGAGCAGGTCGAGGCCTACCACCAGGACCGCCAGCAGGAACGGGATCGCCGACTGCTGGACAAGTCGAGGTATTTCGACAATTGAAGCCACGCAACGCGTTAGGGATCGCGGCCGCGGCCGCCATTGCCCTCGCCCCTATTTCGGCGGTGGCCACCACGATCGGGGTGGCGCAGGCGGCCCCGTGCGCCGGCCCGGGGTCGAACCCCACCAGTTGCCAGTGGTGCCAGTATCTGGTGGCGCAGTATCACACCTCCAACGTGTGCTCCCAGGCCGCGCCGCCCCGCCGCGCTGAACCCAGCCCGAGCGAGGTGCCGGTGCAGATTCCGGCGATTCCGTCGTACGAACCGCCGAACCCGGTTCCCGTGCCGGCCCGGCCGCTCGTTCCGCCAAACCTGCCGCCCGGCAACGCCGTTCCGACGATCAGCCCGGCGGGTCCCGACGCGCCGCGCAACGTCGCGGTGGTGGCGCCGCCGCGGGGTCTCGACGTGCCGCCGCAGGCGGTCGCCGCGGCCAAGGCCGCCCCGCCGACGCGGGTC
Organism: Mycobacterium sp. E2989; assembly: GCF_001667595.1. Lineage (NCBI taxonomy): Bacteria > Bacillati > Actinomycetota > Actinomycetes > Mycobacteriales > Mycobacteriaceae > Mycobacterium > Mycobacterium sp. E2989. Next base: position 20,037 of record NZ_LZJX01000030.1, read on the forward strand.
AATCCCGCCGACCCCCCGAAGCCGCCGAAGCAGGTCGACTTCAACGAGCGGGTGCAGAACGTCGTCAGCGTCCACCGGGAGAACGTCGACGTCCTCAAGGTCGACAACCAGCGGCTGGTCCGGCCGCGGCACTGGGACTACGTCGACTACGACGACGCCTATCGCCGTCCGGCCATCTTCAACCCGCTGAACCAGGGGATGACGTTCCGCTACTCCTACAACGGCGCCGACCGGGAGGCCTACGTGCCGGCCGGCGGCCGGATCGTGCTCGATGCGGCCACCGTCGGGGTCGTCCCCTTCACCGCGGTCGGCGACAGCTGGGTGGCCGCGGGCAGCTTCTACGGCGGGGGTTCGGTGCCGCCGGAGGGCTTCAACGGGCCCCCGCCGCCGGACTACAAGCCGCCGGAGCCCCCGAAGGTGTACCCGAACGTCTTGGTCGGCATCCCCGCCGTCAACCAGACGTTGGAGGTCGGCCACGTTGCTGTGGTGGGCCGCGACGAAAGCCAGCCCGGCGGCGGCCAGGACGTCTTCCTGCTCGACGACACCACGATGGCCTGGGGCCAGGTCAACGACTCGGCGAGCGGCAACGCCCAGATCCGGGTGACCATGACCCAGTCGCTGCCCCACGCCGGTCCGACCGACGACGGCAGCTTCCTGGTGGTGCTGGCCGTCCGCCCGCACGAGGAACCCACCCAGCCGGCCCCGAGCTGGTGGCCCTCGGCGTTGGGCTTCGGGGCTCTCGGGGTCGTGGTGGGCCTCGGCGCCTGGGCGCTCAACCGGAAACGGAGCGACGACGATGCTGAGGAGCCCGTCGTCACGTCAAGGTCTTCCGGCAATTGACCGGCCTCTCGTGGCTGCTCGGCGCGATGGCGCTGATCGCCCTCGGCGGGCTGTTCGCGGCGATCGACGCCGCAATCAGCACGGTGTCGCTGGCCCGGGTCCAGGAGCTGGTGCGCGAGGATCGGCCCGGCGCCGTCTCCCTCTCCGAGGTGATGGCCGAGCGGCCGCGCTACATCAACCTCGTTGTGCTGCTGCGGATCACCTGCGAAATCACCGCGACCGTGCTGCTGGTGCTCTTCCTGTACGACAACTTCGGCCTGACCTGGGGGCTGTTCGGCGCCGCGGCGATCATGGTGGTCGTCAGCTTCGTCGTCATCGGGGTCGGCCCGCGCACCCTCGGCCGTCAGCACGCCTACTCCATCTCGTTGACGACGGCCCTTCCGCTGCGGCTCATCTCGTGGTTGTTGATGCCGCTCAGCCGGTTGCTGGTGGTCCTGGGTAATGCGCTGACGCCCGGCCGCGGTTTGCGCAACGGGCCGTTCGCGTCCGAGATCGAGCTGCGCGAGGTGGTCGACCTGGCGCAGCAGCGCGGCGTGGTCGCCGCCGATGAACGCCGGATGATCGAGTCCGTTTTCGAGCTCGGCGACACCCCGGCCCGCGAGGTGATGGTGCCGCGCACCGAGATGATCTGGATCGAGAGCGACAAGCTCGCCAGCCAGGCGTTGAACCTCGCGGTGCGCAGCGGGCACTCCCGCATCCCGGTGATCGGGGAGAACGTCGACGACATCGTCGGGGTGGTGTACCTGAAAGACCTTGTCCAGCAGAGCTTCCTGTCGGGCGACCGGGGGCGGGGCATCACCGTGGCGCAGGTGATGCGCCCGGCGGTGTTCGTGCCGGACTCCAAGCCGCTGGACACGCTGCTGCGCGAAATGCAGCGCGACCGCAACCACATGGCCCTCCTCGTCGACGAGTACGGGGCGATCGCCGGATTGGTCAGCATCGAAGACGTGCTCGAGGAGATCGTCGGCGAGATCGCCGACGAGTACGACGAGGCGGAGACCGCGCCGGTAGAAGACCTGGGCGACAAGCGCTTCCGCGTGTCGGCGCGGTTGCCCATCGAAGACCTCGGCGAGCTGTACGACGTGGAATTCGACGACGACCTCGACGTCGATACCGTCGGTGGGCTGCTCGCGCTGGAACTCGGCCGGGTCCCGCTGCCCGGGGCGGAGGTGGTCTCGCACGGGCTGCGGCTGCAGGCCGAAGGCGGGGCCGACCATCGGGGCCGGGTACGGATCGGCACCGTCCTGTTGAGTCCGGCCGAGCCCGAGTCCAACGGTTCCGACGGCAAGGCGCAATGACGCAGGAAAGCGAATTCCGTTCCGGCTTCGTGTGTTTGGTGGGCCGGCCGAACACCGGCAAGTCGACGCTGACCAACGCGCTCGTCGGCACCAAGGTGGCGATCACCTCGACGCGCCCGCAGACCACCCGTCACACCATTCGCGGCATCGTGCACCGGGAGGACTTTCAGATCATCCTGGTCGACACCCCTGGCCTGCACCGGCCGCGCACCCTGTTGGGCAAGCGACTCAACGACTTGGTGCGCGACACCTACACCGAGGTCGACGTCATCGGGTTGTGCATTCCGGCCGACGAGGCGATCGGCCCCGGCGACCGGTGGATCGTCGACCAAATCCGTTCGACCGCACCGAAAACGACGGTCGTGGGTATCGTCACCAAGATCGACAAGGTGCCAAGGGACCGGGTGGCCGCGCAACTGGTTGCGGTCAGCGAACTGCTCGGCGGCGACGCCGAGATCGTCCCGGTGTCCGCGGCCACCGGGGCGCAGGTGGATGTGCTGGTCGACGTCCTCGCCGCGGCGCTGCCCCCCGGCCCGGCGTACTACCCCGACGGCGAGTTGACCGACGAACCCGAGGAAGTGCTGATGGCGGAGCTCATCCGCGAGGCCGCCCTGGAGGGTGTTCGCGACGAATTGCCCCATTCGTTGGCGGTGGTGATCGATGAGGTCAACCCGCGCGAGGACCGCGACGACCTGATCGACGTGCACGCACTGCTTTACGTCGAGCGCGACAGCCAGAAGGGCATCGTGATCGGCAAGGGCGGCGCGCGGCTGCGGCAGGTGGGCACCGCGGCGCGCGGCCAGATCGAGAAACTGCTCGGCACCAAGGTGTACCTCGACCTGCGCGTCAAGGTCGCCAAGAACTGGCAGAGCGACCCCAAACAGCTTGGTCGGCTTGGCTTCTGAATTGTGCGTGGCCGGCCGCCGCTAGGCCACCACGCGGATTGTCCCCAGTGACGGATCCGCCGCATCGGGGACGTTCATGCCCGCACGCACACCGCTGCAAAGGTAGTCCAGCACCGCGTCGTTCAGCCGCTCACCGGGCACGACGGCCGGAATGCCCGGCGGATACGGCGTGCATTGCTCGGCGGCGACGCGGCCCGCCGCCTGGTCGGTGGGCACCGCCTCGACACGGCCGAAGAACGCGTCGCGCGGCAGGCAAACCGTCTCGAGCTGAAGCTCTTCGGGGGAGGGCAGGTCGATGGGCGGCGGAGGGTCGAAGTTGTCGGCGGCCTTGCGCCAGGCCGCCAGTGCCTCGGTGAGCCGGCCGGCGCTGTCCGCATTGTCGGCCATGGACAGGGTCGCCAGGATCCGGCGATGGTCGCTCATCCCGGTGTCGATGTGCGCGTGCTCGCGCAGCCAGTCGTGGGCCTGGTAACCGGAGGTGCCCGTCGCGGAGACGTCCATCAACACTTGCAGTCGGTCCAAGTCGTGCGAGGCCTGCACGCCGAGCAATTCGTCGTCGAGCACCTGCACGTCCGGAATGCCTTCGATGTCCGCGCGCAGCCGGCGCGCGAGATCCAGTGCATCGCCCAGCAATTGGTGCCCGTGCTGCACCATTTGCCGCCGCCACCCGTCCATGGCGGCATACACCAGGACGCTGGGGCTGGTGGTCATCAGCAGGTCGGCGCACGCCGAGAGGCGGTCCTGGTCGATCCGGTCGCCCTGCACGTGAAACACGGAGCCTTGCTCGAAACCGGCCCCCATCTTGTGGACGCTGACTACGCAGACGTCCGCATCGGCGTCCATCGCCCAGGTCGGCAGGTCCTGGTGAAACGGCAGGTGCGCCCCCCACGCCTCGTCGATGATCAACGGCTTGCCGCGCGCATGGCAGACCTCCGCGATCCCGGCGATGTCGGCGCACGTGCCGTACGGGCTGGGGCTGACGATGAGCGCACCGGCGGCGTCCGGGTGCTTTGCCCAGGCCTCTTCCACCTGCTCCGGCGACGGCGGGTGCGAGAAATGATGCTCGGCGTCCCAGCGGGGGGTGATCCAACGGGGTTGCACGCCCGAGAAAATGAGCCCCGCCACGATCGACTTGTGGCTGTCCCGGCCGACCAGCAGGCTGCCGTCGCCGCCGGCCACCGCCATCATCGCCGCCTTCACCGACAGCGAGCTGCCGCAGGTGGAGAACCAGGCGATGTCGGCGCCCACGGCCTCGGCCATCAGATCCTCGGCGTGCTTGAGGTATTCGTGGCTGGTTTTGCGGTCATCCAGCCCGCCGCTGGCCAGCACGTCGTCCAGAAACGGTTCGCGGCCCAAAACGGCCAGGACCCGGTCGTCGGCGCCGCGGCCCTGGCGGTGACCCGGTGGGGTGAACCCGTAGCGGCGCTTGTCGCGGTAGTCGACCAGCGCATCCAACAGTGGAGCATCAGATTGGTCCATGACGAAGGGGTACCCGCGTTGCCACCGGCTATGCGACGGCCTCGCTGACCTCGAGCAACCCGTGGGCGTGCACCGCCCGCATCGACAAACGTCAAGTCGCGCAACCGAAGTCAACCGAGCGGTGATTTCACCGCCGCGACGGCGGTGTGCCGGCCACCGGCGGCGCCCCCGTTTCGGTGTTCCACCACATCGTCGGCTGCTTGGTCGACCACCCGCACACCGCCTCCAGTTCGGCCGCGAGCGAGATCAGCATGCCCTCGCTGTTGGCCGGACCCATCAACTGCACGCCGATCGGCAATCCCTCGGAAGTGAAGCCGGCCGGCACGTTGATCGACGGCCAGCCGAGCACGTTCCACGGGAACGTCAGGGGGCACGCGGCGATCATCGCCCGATCGGTGCCAAAGCTGCTCAACCGGTCGAACGCGCGCGCCGGCGGCGGCGGCTGCGCGGTGGTCGGGGCGAGGACGACGTCGACGATGTCGAAGATGGAACCCACGCGGCGCTGGACGGCGGCCTCGTGCCGGCGCGCGGTGCGCAGGATCGCCTGACCCAGCACGTGGCCGGTGCGCAGGTTGGCCAGCGTGCGAGGGTCCCAGATCACCCCGTCGCCCAGCCGTTCCTCCCAATCCCGCAGGCCGGCGGTGGACCGGGCCAGGAAGTCCCACGACAGCCGCAGGCCGTAGTCGGGATTGCCCGGCACCACGGTGTGGCCCAGCAACTCGAGCTGCTTGGCCACCGCCCGGGTGGCGGCCAGGATCTCGGGATGCAGCTTGGGACGGAAGCCGGTGTAGGGGAACCGGGTGGACAGGGCGATGTTCAACGGGCCGGGGGCGATGCCGACGTAGTCGGACGCGGTGATCGGGGGCGGTTTGTGCCGGTCGCCCTCGACGTTGCCGGACGCCGCGTCGAGCACCAACGCCGCGTCGGCGACCGTGCGGGCCAGCACGCCGTTGACCGTGATGCCGTTGAACGCCTCGGGCAGGGGCCAGGTCGAGATGCGGCCGCGCTGTGGCTTGATGCCCACCAGGTGCGTCCACGCGGCGGGGATGCGGACGCTGCCGGCGCCGTCGGATCCGATCGCCGCGGTGACCAGCCCCGCGGCGACCGCCGCCGCGCTGCCCCCCGACGAACCGCCCGGGGTATGCCGGCGCGACCAGGGATTGCGGGTATGCCCGAAGCCGGGTCCGCTGGTGAACGGCCACTGACCCAGTTCGCAGGTGTTGGTCTTGCCGACGATCACCGCGCCCGCGGCCTTCAGGCGGCGAACCACCTCGGCGTCGTGGGCAGCGGGCGCGACATATCCCTCGGTGCCGAACGCGGTCGGCACGCCAGCAACGTCGACGTCGTCCTTGACCGCGATCGGGATGCCGAGCAGCGGCGCGGTGTCGCCGGCCGCCCGCCGCCGGTCGGCCGCCGCCGCGTCGGCCAGCGCCGACTCGGTGAGCACCACGCGGAAGGCGTTCAACGCCGGCTGGCTCGCGTGGATGGCGTGCAGGGACCGGCGCACCAGTGTGACGGAAGTCACGGACCGGTTGGCCAGCTGATAAAGCAGGTCAGTCAGTGTGGGCAGGCGCTGGCCACCGGGCCCGAAAACGGACCCAGGACCTGACTCGGGAGCGCCAATCACGGGGTACGAGACTAATCGGCGCGGATACCAGCATTGTCGCGGTGGGGTGCAAAACTATGGTGATGCGGCTGTATCGAGACCGGGCTGTGGTGTTGCGCCAGCACAAGCTCGGCGAGGCCGACCGGATCGTCACCCTGTTGACCCGCGATCACGGGCTGGTTCGGGCGGTGGCCAAGGGCGTGCGTCGCACCCGCAGCAAATTCGGCGCGCGGCTGGAGCCGTTCGCGCACATCGACGCGCAACTGCATCCCGGCCGCAATCTCGACATCGTCACCCAGGTGGTCTCGATCGACGCGTTCGCCACCGACATCGTCCGCGACTACGGCCGCTACACCTGTGGGTGCGCGATGCTGGAAACCGCCGAACGCCTCGCGGGGGAGGAACGGGCCCCCGCCCCGGCCCTGCACCGGCTCACGGTGAGCGCGTTACGGGCGGTGGCCGACGGCCGGCGGTCCCGGGACCTGCTGCTGGACGCCTATCTGCTGCGCGCCATGGGCATCGCCGGCTGGGCTCCGGCGCTGACCGAGTGCGCCCGGTGCGCCACCCCGGGGCCGCATCGGGCGTTTCATGTCGGCGCCGGGGGCAGCGTCTGCGCCCACTGCCGCCCGGCCGGTTCGACGACGCCGCCGCCGGGCGTGCTGGATCTGATGTCCGCGTTGCACGACGGCGATTGGGACTTCGCCGAGCAGACCCCGCAATCGCACCGCAGCTACGTCAGCGGCCTGGTCGCCGCGCACCTGCAATGGCATCTGGAGCGGCAGCTCAAAACGCTGCCACTGGTGGAACGGACCTATCACGTCGACCGCGCCGTCGCCGAACGGCGCGCTGCGGTGATGGAGCAGTTGGACTGTGGCTAAAGCTGAGCGCAAGCTCAAGTCGACCGACTTCCCGCAACTGCCCCCGGCGCCCGACGATTACCCGGTCTTCCCCGAAAAGTCGACTTGGCCGGTGGTGTTCCCCGAGTTGCCGCCGTCTGAAGGCGGCGGCCCGAGCCGGCCACCACAGCACACCTCGAAGGCGGCCGCACCCCGGATCCCGGCGGATCGATTGCCCAATCATGTGGCGATCGTGATGGACGGCAACGGCCGCTGGGCTACCCAACGTGGATTGACCCGTACCGACGGCCATAAGGCGGGCGAAGCGGTCGTCATTGACATCGTTTGTGGTGCAATAGAAATCGGGATCAAGTGGCTCAGCCTCTACGCCTTCTCGACCGAAAACTGGAAGCGTTCCCCCGAGGAAGTGCGCTTCCTCATGGGCTTCAACCGTGACGTGGTGCGCATGCGCCGGGTGAATCTCAAGACCATCGGGGTGAAGATCCGCTGGGTGGGCTCGCGTCCACGGCTGTGGCGCAGCGTGATCAACGAGTTGGCGATCGCGGAAGAGATGACGAAGGACAACGACGTCATCACCGTCAACTATTGCGTCAACTACGGGGGTCGCGCCGAAATCGCTGAAGCCGCAAAAGAAATCGCACGCTTGGCCGCCGCCGGCCGGCTGAATCCGGAGCGCATCACCGAGGCGACGGTGGCAGCGCACCTGCAGCGGCCCGACATCCCGGACGTGGACCTCTTCCTGCGAAGCTCGGGGGAGCAGCGGTCCAGCAACTTCATGCTGTGGCAGGCCGCGTACGCCGAATTCATCTTCCAGGACAAGCTGTGGCCGGACTACGACCGCCGCGACTTGTGGGCCGCCTGCGAGGAATACGCCTCGCGCAACAGGAGATTCGGGAGCGCTTAGTGGGGACCGGAAGCGCGGCGGAGCCGGGCGCAACGGGTCCTCACGGGGAGGATGCTATGCCGTCACTGCAGGAGAGGCTGGCTTCGGCGCTCGCCGGGGTGCTACCGGTCGACGAGGAAGCCGACGGGGCGCTGACGGTGCGCCATGCCGGGACCATCGCGTCGCTGCGGGTGGTGAACATCGCCGAAGACCTTGACCTGGTGTCGCTCACCCAGGTCTTGGCGTGGGATCTGCCGCTGACCAAGAAGATCAGCGACCAGGTCGTCAAGCAGGCCCGCGACAGCAACTTCGGCAGCGTCACGCTCGTCGAGAAAGTCAATGACAAGGCCGTGCAACGCAATTCGGGCAAGAGCGCGGCCAAAAGCGCGGACGTGATACTGCGCTACAACTTCCCCGGCGCCGGCCTGACCGACGACGCCCTGCGCACCCTGATCCTGTTGGTGCTGGATTCCGGCGCCGGTGTCCGCAGCGCGCTGACGGGTTAGGGCTCTAGGACACCGCAGATTCGATCGCGCCGACGACTTCCGTACGGGGGACAACGTCGTCGCGACCGCCGGTGCGCAGCAGCGACTGCATCAGGTCCAGGTTGTAGTCGGCCGGTCGGGTCGAGTCGACGAATCGTTCGACGACCTCGACGAAGCGATCCGGATGGTCGTGGAACGGCATGTGCCCGGAGTCCTCGAAGATTTCCATCCGCGAACCGGCGATCGCCGCGTGGGCCGTCCGGGCGTGGTCCACCGGGATGATCACGTCGTCTTCTCCCCAAATGATCTGCACCGGAACGTCTTGCATGAGATAGCTGCGGTCCAGCATGGTGACGTATTGACCGCGCGCGTCGACTACCGACCGCAGGGTGCGCGCGAACGCCGCCAGCCCGGCGGGGTCCGTGAAACCCTCGAGCATTTCCACGACGTCGGCAGCGTCGCGCCCGAACCTGGTGGAACCCAGCACGGTCCGCACGGCGCGGCCGAAGCCCCGCACCGTGGGCAGCACGCCCGGCGCGCGCAGCACGCCCAGCGCCTCGGCGCCCAGCGGCATCGCGGCCAACCGCAACGCCGGGCTCACGTCCTTCGAGACGCCACCGGCGCTCACGAGCACGATGCGTTCGACCAACTCCGGGTACTGGTAGGCGAACTGCATGGCCACCCCGCCACCGAACGAATGCCCGACGAGGGTGACCCGGTCGATCCCAAGCACGGCGAGCAGGTCGCGCATGCCGTTGGCGAAGGCCGGCAGGGAGTAGTCGGCGTGGGGTTTGTCGGACTCGCCGTGACCCAGCAGGTCCGGCGCGATGACCGTGAACCGCTGAGCAAGCTTGGCGTGCACGGGTTCCCATGATTTCGAGTTGCAGCCGACGCCGTGGATGAGCAGCAGGGCCGGTCCGGACCCCGCGACCCGGAAGGCCCGGCGGTAGCCGTGGATCGTCCGGAACTGCAGTGCCGGGGGCTCGACCTCGCGTACCGGTCGCAGGTGGGAGACCGTGTCCTTGCGCATCGTGTGCTCACTTCCCTTGAGATGTCGTCTCGGCCCGGGGGCCACTCATGGGTAGGAGCACGCGGCGCACGCGTGGTGGACAGTTTTTTCGAAACGTTTTCCGGGGCCGGATTCGGCTCGGGTCAGCCTAGGCCCCGCACTGCGAACACGTGCCGAATATTTCGATGGTGTGGCTGACGTCGGAGTAGCCGTGTTTGGCGGCGACCTGCGCCGCCCACGCCTCGACCTCGTGGTCGCCGACCTCGATGGTGGACCCGCAGCTGCGGCAGACCAGGTGGTGATGATGGTGCTCGGAGCACCTGCGGTACACCGACTCGCCGGTGTCGGTGCGCAGCGTGTCGACCATTCCCGCCGCCGCCATCGACTGCAGCGTCCGGTAGACGGTGGTCAGTCCGATGTTCTCCCCGCGGCGGCGCAACTCGTCGTGCAACTCTTGCGCCGAGCGGAAGTCGTCGAGGGTGTCCATCAAGGTGGAAATCGCGGCCCGCTGACGGGTCGACCGGACGCTGGCGCCCGTCATTGGCGCCGCTCCTGCGCATCACGTCGTTCTGCATCGTCGCCGGCGCGCGTCACGCGGTGTCCTCGCCGGCGTGCGCAACGGCGTCCACGACGATGTGCGCCAGGTGGTGGTCGGCCAGCCGGTACAGCACCTCGCGGCCCGAGCGCTCCCCGGCGACCACCCCGGCGGCCTTGAGGATCTTCAGATGCTGGCTGACCAGCGGCTGCGGCACGCCCAGCGCGTCGACCAGCTCGTGCACGCAGCGGTGCGACTCCCGCAGCTGCAGCACGATGGCGATCCGCACCGGCGCGGCCAGCGCGCGCAGCAGCTCGCCGGCGGCGGCCAGGATTTCCCGCGGCGGCGGGACCGGGTAGTCGGCCAGGGCGCCGGGACCGGCGTCGCCGTGCTCGTGGGCCACCACGCTCATGGCCGATCCCAGCTCGTCGGCGCGATCGGGATGCAGGGGGACGTCGCCATGGGAGAGAGTCATCACCTCGAAAAGTGCCAGGTAGTCGGGGACGGCCCGCGGTGAGGAAACGCGATCGACCGACCTCCACTGTCACATGCATGATGACGCATGTCAAAGACCGCGGCGCCGATCGTTACCATGACTGTTGCTCTGTGCGCGGCGGTCTGCTCCCCGCGCGTAACCGCCCAAACCCGGAAAGGGAGTGCACCGCCCCGTGGCGTCCGTCATCGACACCGTAGTCAACCTGGCCAAACGGCGCGGCTTCGTCTTTCCCTCGGGCGAGATCTACGGCGGCACCCGGTCGGCGTGGGACTACGGCCCGCTGGGAGTGGAGCTCAAGGAGAACATCAAGCGGCAGTGGTGGCGCGCGGTGGTCACCGGCCGCGACGACGTGGTGGGGATCGATTCGTCGATCATCCTGCCGCGCCAGGTGTGGGTGGCCTCCGGCCACGTCGAGGTCTTCCACGACCCCCTGGTCGAGTCGCTGATCACCCACAAGCGCTACCGCGCCGACCACCTCATCGAGGCGTACGAGGCCAAGCACGGGCACCCGCCGCCCAACGGGCTGGCCGACATCCGCGACCCGGACACCGGCGAGCCCGGCCAATGGACGGAGCCGCGCGAGTTCAACATGATGCTCAAGACTTACCTCGGCCCGATCGAGACCGAGGAGGGGCTGCATTACCTGCGCCCGGAGACCGCGCAGGGCATCTTCGTCAACTTTGCCAACGTGGTGACGACGGCCCGCAAGAAGCCGCCGTTCGGTATCGGCCAGATCGGCAAGAGTTTTCGCAACGAGATCACGCCGGGCAACTTCATTTTCCGGACCCGCGAGTTCGAGCAGATGGAAATGGAGTTCTTCGTGGAGCCGTCGACCGCGAAGGAATGGCACCAATATTGGATCGACACCCGCCACCAGTGGTACGTCGACCTCGGTATCGATCCGCAGAATCTGCGGCTCTTCGAACATCCGGCGGACAAGCTTTCGCACTACTCCGACCGCACCGTCGACATCGAGTACAAGTTCGGCTTCGCCGGCAACCCGTGGGGTGAGCTGGAAGGCGTGGCCAACCGAACCGACTTCGACTTATCCACGCACGCAAAGCATTCCGGCGCCGACCTGTCGTACTACGACCAAGTCACCGACACGCGCTACATCCCGTACGTCATCGAACCCGCGGCCGGCCTCACCCGGTCGTTCATGGCGTTTCTGATCGACGCCTACACCGAGGACCAGGCCCCCAACGCCAAGGGCGCGATGGAGAAGCGCACGCTGCTCCGGTTGGACCCGCGGCTGGCGCCGATCAAGGCCGCGGTGCTGCCGCTGTCCCGGCACGCCGACCTGAGCCCGAAGGCCCGCGACCTGGCCGCCGAATTGCGCAAATACTGGAACATCGATTTCGACGACGCCGGCGCGATCGGCCGGCGCTACCGCCGCCAGGACGAGGTGGGGACGCCGTTCTGTGTGACGGTGGACTTCGATTCGCTGGAAGACAACGCCGTCACGGTGCGCCAGCGTGACGACATGACCCAGGAACGGGTGGCGATGAACGCCGTGTCCGATTATCTGGCCGCGCGACTCAAGGGCTGCTGACCACCCGGTTGGCGCATTCCGGACGCCCGTCCGGTCCATCGGCGCGGGCGGCGTTGCGGCCGCCGCGCCGACGTATTAAACGTTTGATAAAAAACCGTTGCTGGGCGGCCGATTGGCTTTAGGCTCGTTAAACGAATGTTTTACTCACGTGTCTAGTCGCTCGGGGGTGGGTGTCGGTTCGTGTGGGTGTAGGAGCCGTTGACTCGGTCGGTGAGTTGGGGATGTGATGATTCCAGCTTTTCTGTTATTCCCCCCCGAGATCAACTCTGCGCTGATGTATGGCGGCGCGGGCCCCAGCACGTTGTTGACGGCGGCCGCGGCCTGGGACGCCCTGGGCGCGGATTTGTCGGCGGCCGCCGCGTCCTTTGAGTCCGTGGTGACAACACTGGCCGCTGGCCCGTGGATGGGCCCGTCGTCCATGGCGATGGTGGCGGCGGCCACGCCCTATCTGCAGTGGTTGATTTCGGCGGCGGGGCAGGCCGAGATCTCGGCCGTGCAGGCGCGGCTGGCGGCGTCGTCGTATGAGGCGGCGTTCCTGGCGACGGTGCCCCCTCCGGCCGTGCTGGAGAACCGCATCCGGTTGCTCACCCTGATCGCGACGAACATCTTGGGGCAGAACACCCCGGCGATCGCGGCGACCGAACTCGAGTACATGGAGATGTGGGCCCAGGACGTGGCCGCCATGGTGGGCTACCACGTCAGCGCGCAGACGGTGGCGACGACGCTGCCGGCGTTCAGCGTCCCGCCGGCCGGCCTGAGCGGCTTGGCGGGGCTGATAACGGCGCCGCTGGAGATCGTGTCCCAGCTGCTGGGGGGCGTTGGCGGCGCTTTCATTTCGCAGCTGCAGTCGGTGCTGGGCGTGTTCTCGCCCTTACTGTCGTCGGTGACGTCGCTGCTGACATCGATGCCGGTGACGACGATGACCACGGTGGCGCAGATCGGGATGTACCCGGCCAGCGCCCTGATGTCGCCCATGATGGCGCTGGCCCACGGCGTCGCGCCGGCGGCCGCACCGGCGATGGCCGGTGTCACCACCGTCGCCGCTACGGGAGGCGCGCAGGCTACGGCGGCCGGCGCCCACAGCCTGCAGACGCTGGGCGGGCTGGGCGTGGCGACGGCCGGGTTGGGCACCGCGCGGTTCGTGGGGGCGATCACGGTGCCGCCGACCTGGCAGGGGTCGATGCCGGTGCCGGCGGTGCTGACGAGCCTGGCGGTGCCGGCGCTCGGCGGCCAGCTGCCGACCCCCTTCGCGGCGGGGGCCACCGGGGGATCGTCCGCGTCCGGCAGCGGTACGACACCGGCGATGCCCATGGCGATGGACGGGCGGGGGACCGAGGACGGCAAGACCGATGCGAGGGGCCGCCGCGGCGGCGAGAACCCGCACGTGGTCCAGGCGCGGCCCAAAGTGGTGCCGCGGGGGAGGCGCGGGTAGGGCCAGCCCGACCCGCGCGCGGTCGGCGTGGCCGTTTCGTCGCAGTTCCGGCCCGCGTCGTGGCCGTCCGCTTTGCGAAAAGCAAATCCCCGTTTTTGGGGTATTTGTCTGAAGTTTGGCTTACGATGTGGCTGCTTGGTGTTAATTGGTTCGGCCACAGCATCCGAAGATTCGGCTGTGGAAGGGGGCAACATGCTTTTGCCTCTTAGTCCGCCGTTACCCGACGACTCGGTGTCGGCGGTTAGGGGTGAGTCGGGGATGCTCGGTGGCCTGTCGGTTCCTCTCAATTGGGGTGTGGCCGTGCCGCCGGACGACTACGACCACTGGGCCCCGAAGCCGGAGGTGAGCGAGGACGCCGCCGAAGCCCCCGTCGACGCCACGGCCCCCGCCGCCGTCGTCGCGGACGCCAGTCAATTCACCGAGTGGACCGAATGGAAGCGGTGGGAAGGCGAAGCCGAACCCCGCATCAACATGCCGCGCAGCGGAGGCGTAATACCGCATTCACCGGCCGCCGGCTGACCGCGAGCGCTCAGAATCGCCCGCCGCCACCCATCAAGCCGCCGCCGGACGAGCCGCCGAACGACGTCGGGCTCCAGCCGCCGAATCCACCCCGCATCCCGCCGCTGAGCACGTTGCCGATGATGATGCCGCCCAGCATCGCGCCGATGTCGCTGCTCCCGCCGCGGGTGTAGGCGCGCTGAGCGGATTGGACATCGGCATTGGCCAGCGTCTGCGCCTGGGCGGCCAGCGTCGACGCCGCGTTGGCGTGGGCCATCGCTTCGGTCGGGTTCGTCGCCCTCTTGTCCCGCGCGGCGTGCAGGTGCCGGTCGGCTTCGGCGAGCCGGGTGCGAGCTTCGGGGCCGATGCTGCCCCGGCGCGTGTCGATGTAATCGGACACCGCCCGCACCCGGGACTCGGCTGTGAACAACGCCTGCTCGATCGACCGCTGCAGCTGCTCGGCACTGGCCCGCTCCTGGGCCAACGTGACCAGCAGCTCGCCGAGGTCGGCATCGGCCTTGGTCAACTGGGCGAATGCGCCGAGCGGGTCGGTGGCGGCCCCGGCGCGGGCCCCGTCGACGGCGCGGGCGGCCGCATCGCGCGCCGTCAGCAGATCGCCGGTGTGAGCGGTGGTCTGCCCCTTCTGCAGCAGCTCGCCCGCGCGCTGGATGTCCGCCTGAATGTCGGCCATGGCCGACGGCAGGCGGTCGATCGCGTGCTGGATGTCGGTGGCCGCGTTGTCCACCGAGTCGAGCAAGGCGCGCGCCTGCCCGAGCGCGGACTCGGCGGCGCGGACCGCATCGACCAAGCCCGCCTGGCGGCCGCCGACGGCTTCGGCGGCCAACTCCCGGGCGGTGCCGATGTTGCGGTCGGCGAACGCCAGCCGCTCCTTGGCGGCCGTCACATTGCCGGACACCGAAGTCAGTGCGGCCGCGTCGAATTGGCCGTGCAACTCGGCCAGCCGCTGTTCTGACGGGCCGATGCGGGTGGTGAGCTCCACGTAGGCCTGCGTGAGCCCGTCGAGCCGCGATCCGGCGTTGAACACCAGGTCGCGCAGGTTCTCGAACGCCTCGGTCTGCGATTCCAGTTCGCGGTCGGCGCGCGCCGCCGACACGACCACCCGGGTGAGCAATTCGCGACGCTGCCCGGCTGTCTCGGGCGTGCTGTCGTCCAGCTGTTGTCGCACCGTGAACGCTTGGGACAGAGCGGCTTTGGCGTTGCCCAGGGCCTGGGTGAACGGTTGGGTTCGCTCCTCGCCGAACTCGGCGACGGCCAGGTCGAGCTCGTTCGAGCTGGTTCGCACGGCGTTGTCGACGTCCACCACCAGCGCGCGGGACAGATCGTCAAGGGCCTCCAGCGGCACGCCGGCCAGCGCTTGGGAGTCGGTGGGGTCGACCCGTCGGGCCGCGGCCAGGGCCGCCGCGCGTTGCCGCCGGCGGCGATAGCGCATCACCAACAGCAGGGCCGCCAGCGCGCCGACAATGAGTGCCAGCGTCACCAGCAGGACCACCCGGCCCGACGAGCCCGGCGACCTGTTGAGCCCGTTGGCCGCGGCAACCGCGGCGCCGCTCCAGTCGCCGTTGTGCAAGGCCGGTTCGATCTTGTTGCGCCGCAAGTCATCGACCTGGCGGGCGCTGACGCTCTTGACGGTGGTCGGCACCAGGAAGGCGTATGCCCGGCTGGTGGTGGCGACGGCCAGCAGGGCGTCGTAGTCGCCCAAATCGCTCGAGCGCATCGTGGCCTGCGCCCAGCTCACCGGGTCCTGGCCGGAGAACGTGTCGACGTAGACCACCCACAGCCGGACGTGCCGATCCGTGTACAGCCTGCCGACGGCCGACGTCACCGCCGAGCGGCCGGAGTCCGAGAGCACGCCCGCGTTGTCGGTGACGTAGTCGGCCAGCCGGAACGGGGGCTGCGCGCCGGCCGCGGGCGCGACCAGCAGCCCCCCGCCCAACGCGATCGCGAGGATCGTCGCGACCACGCTTAACGGGCGGGCAGTGCGCATGACGCCAATTTAGCCCGGCGAGGATACGGGCAAATAGCCGTGCGGCGCAGCGATCCCCCGCCCGGCATTCCCTGGCAGACTGTGCGTCGGTGACCACGAATCGGCAAGACCCTTACGACGACTTCGACCGGCAACGGCGGGTAGGCGAGGCGCCGAAGACTGCGGGTCTGCCGGGTACCGAAGGCCAACATCGCACCGACTTCGCCCGGGACCGGGCCCGCGTGTTGCATAGCGCCGCACTGCGCCGGCTGGCCGACAAGACCCAGGTCGTGGGTCCCCGGGAAGGCGACACCCCGCGCACCCGGCTGACGCACTCGCTGGAGGTCGCGCAGATCGGGCGGGGGATGGCGGTCGGGTTGGGCTGCGACCTCGACCTGGTCGAGCTGGCCGGCCTGGCCCACGACATCGGCCATCCGCCCTACGGGCACAACGGCGAGCGCGCCCTGGACGAGTTCGCCGCCAACTACGGCGGCTTCGAGGGAAACGCGCAGAACTTCCGCATCCTGACCAGTCTCGAGCCCAAAGTGCTTGACGGGCAAGGCAATAGCGCCGGGCTGAACCTGACCCGCGCGTCCCTGGACGCGGTCACCAAGTATCCCTGGCCGAGAGGTGATGGGCGACGCAAGTTCGGGTTCTACGACGAGGACCGCGAGCCGGCGGCCTGGGTTCGCGCGCGCGCGCCGGAGGGCCGGATGTGCCTGGAAGCGCAGGTGATGGACTGGGCCGACGATATCGCCTATTCGGTTCACGACGTCGAGGACGGCGTCGTCTCGCAGCGCATCGATCTGCGCGTGCTCGCCGACGACGACGAGGCGGCCGCGCTGGCCAAGTTGGGCGAGAGCGAATTCTCCCGGGTCAGCGCCGACGACTTCATGGCGGCGGCGGAGCGGCTCTCGGCCCTGCCGGTGGTGGCCGCGGTCGGCAAGTACGACGCGACGCTGGCGGCGTCGGTGGCGTTGAAGCGACTCACGAGCGAACTGGTGGGCAGATTCGCCTCGGCCGCCATCGCCACCACCCGCGCGGCGGCCGGTCCCGGTCCGCTGGTGCGCTACCGGGCCGACCTGCTGGTGCCCGACCTGGTGCGCGCGGAGGTCGCCCTGCTGAAAATCCTTGCGCTGCAATTCATCATGTCCGATCCGCGGCACCTCGACACCCAAGCCAGGCAGCGCGAACGGATCCACCGGGTGGCGCGGTCGCTGTACTCGGGGGCGCCACGGACGCTCGATCCCGTCTTCGCCGCGGCGTTCATCACCGCGGCCGACGACCGCGCCCGGCTGCGGGTCATCGTCGACCAGATCGCCTCCTACACCGAGGGTCGGCTGGAACGAATCGACGCGGGCCAAGCGGCCGGTTAGCGGCGCGTCATCCCGCGACGGTGTCGTCGCCGTCGCGGGATAGGCTGCCCGGCATGACCAAATTCCGCGGTATCGCCACCCTCGCGGTGGGGCTTCCCGTCGTCGCCATCACCGCCTGTAGCTCACCTCAGCACGCGAGCAACCAGCCCGGCACCACCCCTCCGGTGAAGAGCGCCGCACCGTCGTCGTCGGGCGAGACGACGACACCCGCGCCCAACGGCGAATCGCTCAGTGCGCAACTGAAGACGCCGGACGGGCGGACCGCCGCCACGGCGACGTTCGACTTCGCCGGCGGGTACGTCACCGTCACCGTCAAGACGGTCGCCGGCGGCATCCTGACGCCCGGATTCCACGGCCTGCACGTCCACGAGATCGGCAAGTGCGAGCCCAATTCGGTCGCCCCGACGGGCGGCCCGCCCGGAAACTTCCTGTCCGCCGGCGGTCACTACCAGGCCCCCGGGCACACCGGCAAGCCGGAAAGCGGCGACCTGACCTCGCTGGAGGTGCGGTCGGACGGTTCGGCCTACCTGGTCACCACCACCGACGCGTTCAACCGGGACGAGTTGCTGGGCGGCAACAAGACGGCCCTGATGCTGCACGGCGCCGAGAACACCGACAACGCGATGGAACGGGTGGCATGCGGGGTCATCGGAACCGGTTAGCCGGCCCGGTCGGCGCTCTAGACTGAGCCGATGTCCAGCCCGGCAGGTTCGTGGGGGCGCGCCCCGCGCGCGGATGACGACGCCCGGCCCAGGGGCCGGGGCCGGATCCCCGATCGGGACATCGCCGCCATCCGCGAGCGGGTCCGCATCGAGGAAGTGGTGGGCGATTACGTCCAATTGCGGCGCGCCGGCGCCGATTCGCTCAAGGGCCTGTGCCCGTTTCACGACGAGAAGTCGCCGTCGTTTCACGTCCGCCCCAACCATGGCCACTTCCATTGCTTCGGCTGCGGCGAAGGCGGCGACGTCTACGCGTTCATCCAGAAGATCGAGCACGTCAGCTTCGTGGAGGCCGTCGAGCTGCTCGCCGACCGGATCGGCCACACCATCAGCTACACCGGCCCGGCGACCAGCGTGCAACGCGATCGCGGGAGCCGCAGCCGGCTCGTCGCGGCCAACGCGGCCGCCGCGGAGTTCTACGCCGCGGCCCTGGAATCCGGCGAGGCCGCGCCGGCCCGGCAATACCTGACGGAACGCAACTTCGACGCCGAGGCGGCCCGCCGTTTCGGCTGCGGCTTCGCACCGTCCGGATGGGACTCGCTGACGAAACACTTGGTACGCAAGGGTTTTGAGTTCAAGGAGCTGGAAGCGGCCGGGTTGTCGCGGCAGGGGCGGCGCGGCCCGATCGACCGCTTTCACCGGCGGCTGCTGTGGCCCATCCGCACTGCGGCCGGCGAGGTCATCGGGTTCGGCGCCCGCCGGCTGTTCGACGACGACCCGATGGAAGCCAAGTACATCAACACGCCCGAGACGCTGCTGTACAAGAAGTCGTCGGTGATGTTCGGCATCGATCTGGCCAAACGCGACATCGCCAAGGGCCATCAGGCGGTCGTGGTCGAGGGCTACACCGACGTGATGGCGATGCATCTGGCCGGGGTCACCACCGCCGTGGCGTCGTGCGGCACCGCGTTCGGCGACGAGCATCTGGGCATGCTGCGCCGGCTGATGATGGACGACAGCTTCTTTCGCGGCGAGCTGATCTACGTGTTCGACGGTGATGCGGCCGGGCGCGCGGCCGCGCTCAAGGCCTTCGGCGGCGAGCAGAACCTGGCGGGGCAGTCGTTCGTCGCGGTGGCACCGGACGGCATGGACCCCTGCGACCTGCGGCTGAAATCCGGCGACGGCGCGCTGCGCGACCTGGTGGCCCGGCGCACGCCGTTGTTCGAGTTCGCGATACGCACCGCGATCGCCGAGATGGACCTGGACAGCGCCGAGGGCCGGGTCGCGGCGCTGCGCCGCTGCGTGCCGATGGTCGGCCAGATCAAAGACCCAACGCTGCGCGACGAGTACGCCCGCCAGCTCGCCGGCTGGGTCGGCTGGGACGACGTGGCCCAGGTCATCGGGCGAGTGCGCGAGGAGGCCAAGAAACCCCGAGTCTCGGCGGACCTCCGCGGGACTGGGCGGGTTTCTGGCCCCGCGGCCGCGGCCCAACCCGCCGCGACGCGCCCGGACCCGCGGGACCCGACCTTGTGGCCGCAGCGCGAGGCGCTCAAGTCGGCGCTGCAGTACCCGGCCCTGGCCGGGCCGGTGTTCGACACGCTGACGGTCGAAAGCTTCACCCACCCCGGTTACGCCGCGGTGCGCGGGGCGATCGAGGCCGCGGGCGGCACGTCGAGCGGCGTCACCGGGGCGCAGTGGATCGACGCGGTGCGCCAGCGGGCCACCTCGGAGCTGACCGCGGGGCTGATCAGCGAGCTGGGGGTGGAGGCCGTCGCGGTCGACGACGAAAAGCTGCCGCGCTACATCGCCGGCGTGCTGGCCCGCCTGCAGGAGGTGTGGATGGGCCGCCAGATCGCCGAGGTGAAGTCCAAGCTGCAGCGCATGTCGCCGATCGACCAGGGCGACGAGTACCACGCGCTATTCGGTGACCTGGTCGCGATGGAGGCCTACCGGCGCAGCCTGCTCGAGCAGGCTAGCGGCGACGATCTGACGATGTGAGGGCCTCGTCGGCCGGTCGCTGGGCGTCGCGCTCCAAGATGGCCGTTTGGTCGTCGAGCTCGGCGACGGTGACGAACCCGGCGTCCGGGGAGATCCGGTTCGCGATCTTGCGGCGGCCCCCTTCGATCACCGACTTGGCCACCGGGCTGCTGGTCAGCGCGCGATACGTGCCGACGAGCTGCTCGTATCGGCGACGCCCGGCCTTCGAGCCCAGCACGTACCCCAGTCCAAGCACCACGACATACCGGATCAAAACGTTCCTCCCGACTAGCGACCGTTCCATCCTGCCTCACCCGGCCGGGTGCGTGCGCGTCCGATCGGCTTAGATCAGCGGCCAGAGGCGCCTCCCGTCCAGTTGGGTGCGGTAATGCCAGTACGCTAGAGTCGTCCCGCGATTGTGTTGATCCCCTGTAGCTCAATTGGCAGAGCGTTCGGCTGTTAACCGATAGGTTCCTGGTTCGAGTCCAGGCGGGGGAGCAAGTTCTCGGCACCGAGCCGGTATTACAGCCTCGACGAGCCGCTAGTCGTAGACCGGAGTCCATACAGCGTCCAGGACGGCCTGGCGGGCGTCGGCGTGCGTGCGGGTGGCCACCCCTTCGGCCACGGCCGCGTGATACACGGCCTCGGCGACCGCGGTCGAGATGGCCCGCAGGTCCTTGACGTCCGGCAGCAGGGAATCCCCGGGTGACGACGGATTAGCTTGTCGCACAACGGCTTTGGCGGCCGCCTGCAGCATGCGCTTGGTCAGCAGCCGCGCCCCGGCGACGATGATGCCCAGCCCGATTCCCGGGAACACCAGCACGTTGTTGGCCTGGCCGATCGTGTAGGCGATGCCATCGAATTCGACCGGCGCGACGGGGGTGCCGGTGGTGATCAGCGCCTTGCCGTCGGACCATTGCAGCAGGTCGGCCGGCATGGCCTCCATCCGCGAGGTCGGGTTGGACAGCGGGAAGATCATCGGGCGCTCGCAGGACGCGGCCATGGCCTGCACGACCTTCTCGGTGAAGGCGCCGAACGCGGTCGAAGCGCCCAGCAGCACGGTGGGGGAGGCCAGCTTGATCGTGTCCACCAAGCCCACCCTGTCCTCGGCGCCGATGCCCAACCGGCTGCGGTTCTTGGCGTAGGGCGCCTGGAAATCGCGCAGGTCCGCCATGTCGTCGAACAGCAGGCCCTGCCGGTCGATCGGCCAGATCTGCGCGGCGGCCTGCTCGGGGGTGGCGCCGTCGGACACCATCGCATCGCGGATCTGGTCGGCCACCCCGATCCCGGCGGTCCCGGCCCCGAAGACAACCACCCGTTGGTCGCGCATCGGCACACCGGTGAGATGGCAGCCGCCATACACCGCCGCGACGACCACCGCGCCGGTGCCCTGGATGTCGTCATTGAACACGCAGTACTTCTCGCCGTAGGCGTGCAGGAGCCGGCGGGCGTTCAGCGGCCCGAAGTCCTCGAAGTGCAGGATCGCCTTCGGGAACAGACGGTGCGCGGTCTCGATGTAGCGGTCGACGAAGTCGTCGTATTCCTGGCCGCGCCGCCGGGCATGCCGGTTGCCCAGGTAGAACGGATCCTGAAGCAGTTGTTCGTTATTGGTGCCGACGTCGAGGGAGACCGCGATGCAGCGGCGCGGGTCGATGCCGCCGCCGGCGGTGTACAGCGCCAGCTTGCCCACCGCGATCTGGATGCCACCCACGCCCCAGTCGCCGATGCCCAGGATCGCTTCCGCGTCGGTGCATACGATCAGGTCGACGTCGTCGGGTTCCAGCCCGAAAGTCGCGAAGGCCGCCTCGATTTCGTCGGGCTCGTCGATGCTCAGGAAGAGCCCCCGCTGTCCGCGGTATTCGTCGGAGAACCGCTGAATGGCCTCGCCGACCGTGGGCGTGTAGACCACCGGCATCAGTTCGGGCAGATGGTCCTCGAGCACCCTGTAGTAGAGCAGTTCGTGGCGGTAATGCAACTGCTCCAGCAGCAGGTTGCGTCCCAGATCGGTTGCCAGGCTTTGCAATTGACGCCAAACCCGGTCGGCCTGTTGGTCGAGCGTGAGCACCGCGGACGGGAGGCGCCCGGTCAACCCCAGCCGCCGCCGCTGCTCGTGCGTGAAGCCCACCCCCCGGTTCAGGCTGGGCGCGGCCAGTGCGGGCGGGATCCGCGGTGCGTGGGCGTCGCTCATCGCAATCTCCGTCCGTGGCGTGGCGCGTTAGGCCAACCGTAGCGTCGATCGCGGTGAACGCATCTCGAAGAGCGGTGGAGGTCGCGCCGGTGCTGTCAGTCGCCGACCGCGACACCGGTGCTTCGGCCCGACCACCCGGAGACCGGCCTCAAACCCAGATGTTCCCGCAGCGTCGCGCCGCGGTATTCGGCGCGGAAGCTGCCGCGCTCCTGCAACAACGGCACCACTTTGGCGACGAACTCGTCGAGGCCGCGTGGCGTCAGGTGCGGCACCAGGATGAACCCGTCGCAGGCATCCTCCTGCACATGCCGATCGATCTCGTCGGCGACTTGCGCCGGCGTCCCGACAAACTGCTGACGGCTCGTCACCTCGATGATCAGCTGGCGGATCGACAGGTTCTCGGCCTGCGCGCGGGCCCGCCACGCGGCGGCGACCGCCTTCGGGTCGCCGTGGCGGACGCGGCCCCGGGTGATGTGCGGATTCTCGACGGGGTCGGTGTCGGGCAGCGGCCCGTCGGGATCGTAGCCGGACAGGTCGACGCCCCAGACCTGCTCCAGGAACGCGATCGCGGTCGGGCCGCTCACCTGTTTCTCGCGGATGTGACGGGCGTGGTCCTCCGCCTCTTGCGGGGTGTCGCCGAGTGCGAACGTCGCACCCGGCAGGACCTTGAGTTGGTCGGGGTCGCGCCCATGGGCGGCGGCGCGGCTCTTCACGTCGGCGTAATAGCGCTGTCCGGCCTCGAGCGATCCGTGCAACGTGAACAGGGCATCGGCATGCCGGGCGCCGAAATCGCGGCCATCGCTGGAATCGCCGGCCTGCAGCAGCACCGGATGGCCCTGAGGGCCGGCGGGCAGCGACGCCACGCCGCGGATGTCGAACTGCGCGCCGCGGTGTTCGACGGTGTGGATCCGGGCGGGATCGGCATAGACGCCCGCCTCGACGTCGGCGAGCACGGCATCGGGTGCCCAGCCGTCCCAGAATCTCCGTGCGACGGTGATGAATTCCTCGGCCCGCTTGTACCGATCGGCGTGGTCGAGGAACCCGCCGCGCCGGAAGTTCTCTCCGGTGAATGCGTCGGACGAAGTGACCATGTTCCAGGCCGCCCGGCCGTCGGAGAGGTGATCCAGCGTGGCGAATTGCCTTGCCACTTCGTAGGGTTCGTTGAACGTGGTGTTGATGGTTCCGGCCAGGCCCAGCCGTTCGGTGACCGCGGCGAGCGCGGCCAGGACCGTGAACGTGTCGGGCCTGCCCACCACGTCGAGGTCGTGAATCCTGCCGCGATGTTCGCGCAGCCGCAGGCCCTCGGCCAGGAAGAAGAAGTCGAACAGCCCTCGCTCCGCGGTCCTGGCGAGGTGTACGAACGATTCGAACGCGATCTGGCTGCCGGCGTCGGGGTCGGACCACACGGTGGTGTTGTTGACCCCGGGGAAGTGCGCGCCGAGAATTATCTGCTTGCGGCGCTTGACTGTTCGTGCGCTCATTCGGTCAGCCCCCAGCGCTTGGCGATCAGCTCGTGCGAGCGCAGCCTGTCGGTGTGCCGGTGCGTGACCGACGTGATCACGAGTTCGTCGGCGCCGGTCACCCTACGCAGCAGCTCCAGCCGATCGGCGACCTCGTCCGGATTGCCGACGAATTGCGTTGCGGTGCGGTCGGCCACCAGTCCGAGTTCGTCGTCGGTGAGGGGTTCGCAGAGGTCGGGATCGGGGTAGGGGATGGCGCCCTGCCCGCTTCGGATGGAGTAGACCCAGTGCCCATAGCTTGACGCGAGGTGACGCGCGGTGGCGCTGTCCTCGGCGACGACGACGTCGGCGGAGACCACCACGTACGGCTCGGCCAGCCGGGCGGACGGCCGGAACGCGTCGCGGTAGGCGGCGATCGCGCCGAGCGCGGTGCCCGGGGTGATGTGGTAGCTCGCCACGAACGGCAGCCCGCGCGCGCCGGCGACCTCCGCGCTCTGCCCGCGGGTGCTGCCGAAGATCCACGGCGTCAGTTGCCCGTGTTCGCCTGGGACGGCGTGCAATTCGTGGCCGTCGACGGTGTAGGTGCCGTCGAGTAGCGCTTCGATGGCGTCGATCTGCTCGGCGAAGTCGGCGGCTTGCGCGCAGGGCTGGGCGAGCACCGAGGCCTGTGCCCGCATCCGGTCGCTCTTCATCAGCGCAGTCGGGTCGAACGGCGCGGGGACGACGATGCCGTCGACGTCTCGCCACGGCGGGGGCGCAGACGAGGTTGTCGGCTCCGGCGATGCGACGGCCTCCCTGCGCCGCTGCCCGGATCGGCCCAGGCCCATGTCGATGCGGCCGGGATAGAGCGCGTCGAGCACGCCGAAGCTTTCGACCACGGCGATCGGCGTGGTGTGGCCGATCTGCACCGCCGCGGACCCCACCCGGATGCGGTCGGTGGCGGCTGCGATCTGGCCGATCAGCACGGCCGGCGCCGAGCTGGCCACCGCGACGAAGTGATGCTCGGCGAGCCAGTAGCGCTGGTAACCCCATCGTTCGGCGTGCTGCGCGAGGTCGATGGTGTTCCGCAGCGCCGTCGCCGCGTCGCACCCGGCGCTGATCGGGGACAGGTCGAGGATGGAGAGCGGGGTGACGGTCATCGCGCCACCGCCGCATAGCGGTTGGGCGCGGGAGCCAATTCGAGGCGCTCGCGCAGCGTTTCGCCGTCGCGGTAGCCGGTGCGGAACACCCCGGCGCGCTGCAGCAATGGCACGAGTTCGTCGGCGATCGCGGGCAGGTCGATCGCGTTGACCGCGGGCCGTAGCCTTATCCCGTCGACTCCCGCGTCGTGCCAGGCAAGCAACAGTTCGGCTAAATCGCTTGCGCTGCCGGCGAACACGTGTGCGCCGGAGGAGATGGCCGCCGGGGGTGTCAGGGGGTGCTCGGCCAGCGAGACGACCAGGTCGGCGTACACCTTCAGCGTCCGGCCGGCGGCGCGTTGCGCTTCGGTGACGTCACGCAGGATCGCGCGCAGGGAGTCGCGGTCGCGCGGGGTGACCGCGACGATGTCGGCACTGGTGGCGGCGAACTCATAGACCCGCGGCGCGTGCGCCAGCGCCAGCACCACCGGCTGGCCCTGCGGTGGCCGCGGGGTGATGGACGGGCCCCTGACCGAGAAGTGTTCGCCGGCGAAGTCGATGTAGTGCAACTTGTCCCGGTCGATGTAGCGCCCGGTGGCCGCGTCACGGATGACCGCGTCGTCCTCCCAGCTGTCCCAGAGCCGCCGCGCGACCTCCACGGCGTCGGCGGCCTCGTCGAAGAGCTCCTCGGTCTGCATGCCGGACCGCCGCCCGACGAGCGCGGCCTCGTGCGCGGTCGCGCTGATCCGCACCTGCCAGCCCGCCCGACCGTGCGAGATGTGGTCCAGTGTCGCAATCGCTTTCGACACGTGGAAGGGTTCGGTGTGGGTCACCGTCGCGACCGGCACCAGGCCGATGTGAGTGGTGACCGGCGCGATGCGCGCGGCCACCAGCACGGCGTCCGCGCGGCCCGCCAGCCGCCGCGGCGATATCTCGGGTCGCCGGCCCGGCTGAACGTCGAATGAGTCGTCGATGGTCAGGAAGTCGAGCAGGCCCCGCTCCGCGACGGCGGCCAGGGCGGCCCAGTACCGGCCGCCGAGGTGTTCGCCCACGGCCGCACCGTGTGCGAACGCGTATCGCCACGCGTGCGGATGCCAGCCGTAGCCGTCCAGCCCAACGGCCAGGTGCAGCTCGGTCATCGCGCGCCTTCCGATTCGTTGCTAACCCACTGTGCAACGCCCGAGGCGACAACGCATTCCATTACCGCATTAAGCTCACCGTGAGTAATACTTCGCCGAGTTGGCGGGTGGAAAGTCGTTCGAGACCTTGATGATTCGAGGCTAGGCCAACAGCGGCTGCAACGCGGCGCGCAGGTCGCCGACCTTCGGCACCCCGGCGGTCCGGTACCGCTGACGGCCCTGAGCGTCGAAGATCAGCGTCGTCGGCAGCGACAACACCGACAGCCGCTTGGCGGCCACGGGGTTGGCGTCGATGTCGATCTCCACGTGCGACACGTCGGGCAGATCGGCGCAGACTTGGTCGACCACGCGGCGCACCGACGCGCATGGGCCACACCAGGCGGCGCTGAAGTGCACCACGGTTGGCCCCGTCTGCGCCAACCCCAGGTCCGACGTGTCCTGTTGGGAATCGGAATTGGTCTCGCGCAACACCCCGGAGCGTCGATTGAATATCGCGCCCGCAGCTGTGGCGGCACCCAGCGCCGCGAATAGCGCCGTTCCGGCGATGACAAGGGTGCTCACGTGGACCTCAGATGGAGAAGTCTTCGCCGTGCCATACCCCGGCTTCCGGTGGCCGGATGACACTTTCGGACTCTTGTCCGTCGTTAGCCGCCTCCAGCCTGGCCACCCGGGTGAGGAGCGACTGGAGGCTGACGCCCACCAGGTCGGGCATCATCGAGTCGTCGGGGCTGCTTCGCCCGTGGCGGCTGATGACCTGTCCGGGCACCCCGATGACGACGGCGCTTGACGGAACGTCTTTGACGACGACGGCGTTGGCGCCGATCCGGCTGTCGTCGCCGATCTTGATCGCGCCAAGCACCTTGGCGCCGGCGCCGATGATCACCCGGTCGCCGATCGTCGGGTGGCGTTTGCCGGTTTCGCTGCCGCTGCCGCCGAGGGTGACCCCGTGGTAGATGGTCACGTCCTCGCCCACTTCGGCCGTCTCGCCGATGACCACGCCGGTCGCGTGGTCGATGAACAGGCCGGGGCCCAATACCGCGCCCGGGTGGATCTCGACTCCGGTCAGGATGCGGAGCAGCTCGGCGAACGTCCGCGCGGCCAGCCTGGCGCCGCGATTCCAGAGCCAGTGGTTGATTCGGTGGCCCCAGATGGCGTGCACGCCCGGATACGCGAAGATCACCTGCAGCGTGGTCGGTCGGGCCGGGTCGCGCTCCCTGGCGGCCCGGATGTCACGTCGGATGGCGGCGAGCATGACTAATCCGCCAGGTCGGCGAAGAGCGGCGTGCTCAGATAGCGCTCACCGAAGCTGGGCAGCACCACCACGACGAGCTTGCCGGCGTTCTCGGGACGGCGGGCCACCTGCAGCGCCGCGACGACGGCCGCGCCCGAGGAGATGCCGACCAGCAGCCCCTCCTCCCGGGCCAACCGACGGGCCATGTCGAGCGATTCCTCGTTGCCGACCGTGATGACCTCGTCTACCAGGTCCATCTCGAGCACCGGCGGGACGAATCCGGCGCCGATGCCCTGAATCGGGTGCGGACCCTTCTGACCGCCGGACAGGACCGGTGACGCGGCGGGCTCCACGGCCACAAAACGCGCCGACGGCTTGCGTTCCTTGATGACCTGGGCGACGCCGGTGAGCGTCCCTCCGGTCCCCACCCCGGAGACGAAGAAGTCGATCTTGCCGTCGGTGTCCCGCCACACCTCCTCGGCGGTGGTTTTGCGGTGGATCGCGGGGTTCGCCGGGTTCTCGAACTGTTGCGGGATGAAATACCGTTGGTCGCTCTTGGCGAGCTCTTCGGCCTTCGCGATGGCCCCGGCCATGCCTTCGGCGCCCGGCGTCAGCACGATCTCGGCGCCGAACGCGCGCAACAACATTCGGCGTTCTTTACTCATCGTGTCCGGCATGGTCAGCACGCAGTGATAGCCGCGGGCGGCGCACACCATCGCCAGCGCGATGCCGGTGTTTCCGCTCGTCGGTTCCAGGATGATCGTGTCGGGCTTGATCAGGCCCGCCTGCTCGGCCGCGTCCAGCATGGCGACCCCGATGCGGTCCTTCACGCTGTTCGCGGGGTTGAAGAACTCCAGCTTGGCGACGACGTCGGCGACCGCCCCCTCGGTGACCCGGTTCAGCCGCACCAGCGGCGTGTTCCCGATCAGTTGTGTGACGTTATCTGCGATGCTCATCTGTCTTCCTCAGGCGATGTCGGTACATGACTCGTCGGTCGGCCAGCTGATGTCGTATTCGATGGCCACGGCTGTGGGTACGGTCAGCGCGATGGGGGTGAATCGATGTGCCGCTCCCTCCACTGCGACTCCGGTCAGCACCCGCCCGGTGAGGCTGTCCGGTGTTGTCGCGGTGACTGTCGTGGTGGACGTACCCGGTGCGGGCCGCAGGTAAAAGTCCGTGCCCGCCTGCACAGCGCCGACGACCGTCTCACCGTCGGAGTCGACGAGTGTGTGTCCGTCACCAACATTGAGCGTCAACGGGATTGGCACTTGAAACGGTCCTATGAGCTCCGAATTGGCGGTTGCGTCGGTATCGACTAGTTGTGGTTCCACCGTATCGCGCAAGGCTTTGCGCGCCCCAGTGATCAGATAATTGTAGAGGTGCACAATTCGATCGGCATTGCGGTAGTGGCGGGCACCGGTCAGCCAGAAGCGAACATGGTCGATGGTCGGATTGGTCGCGTCGGTCGTCGCGATCAATCGGTAATGGCGATACCCACGACCCCCGCTGCCGTGGCTGCTGGCCGAAACGGTGCTACCCACCCCGAGCGTGCGCCGGTGGCGACCCTTGCCCGCGTCCACCGTCAGCTGGGAACGCGAAATGTCTTGCCAGGCAATGCCGTCGGCGGACTTCTGCAGTTTCAGTCCGACGGCGGCGTCCGACGCCACCCATACCGAGTACCCGCCCAGTTGCGGTTCGCCGTCGAATTCGAAGGTGATCACGCGTCCGCCCGCTCGGCGCACCTTGACGGGAACGTTCAGCGGCCGGGTGTCCAGGGCCAAACCGTTGGTGAAATGCCAAATCGCGGCCTGGGTGGCGGCAATCGCCTCGTGTTCGCCGATATGGGCCCGGCCCAGCGGGTTGCCCGCGGCGCGCAGGCTTTCGCTCAGTTCGGCGGTCGTGCGCATCGGGAAGGAGTTTCGCAGGATCCAATCGACCTCGGCTTCGTGGTCGCGGCTGCGCAGGTGGGGCAGCGCCGACCAGCTGTCCAGGCGGTACCGGGACGGCTCATGTGGGGCGATGCCGAAGAAGTCCAATGAATACGCGTGCAGGTTGGGATTGACCCTGATGAGGTCGGTTCGGGCGGAGCTACCGTCGGCGAACACGATCGTGTCCACGGTGTGGGAGTACGTGCCGCCGCGGTAGCGCGTCATCCGCGCGACTTCCGTCGCGGGCCGGACGAGGACCCGGTGACGGGTCTGAACCGCCGCGGAGGCGCGGGTGGATAGGGACATCACTGTCATGGCTGGTCGTTCTTCCTACAAAGTTCTCGGTTGGCGAACGCGCGCCTGGCGACCGCGGGGTGGGAAGGCCCATCCACCGGCGGGAGAGCGCGGGATTTCTACTGCGTCAAAAAAGCGTCAGGAAATCAACAACAGCGACAACAACAGCAGGCGGCAATGCGCGAAGGAACGAAGCGCGGCTGAACGGCCTGTTGCATGGGCCCCACTATAGGCCCAGACAAAGATCACTGTCAGATTGCGGGCGCTTTCCGGCCCTTTAACTCAGCACGGGAGTAATGCTTTGCCCTGCCCCGAGAGTCTCCTAGGCTCGGCGCGCGAAGCCGGTCACGGCGGGTGATCATGGACCTGCCGCACTACGCTGCAGCATTCGATCGAGCACGGAAGGACCACGATGACGTCGGCTCAAAGCGAGTCTCAGGCACTCGGCGATCTCGCAGCTAGACAGCTGGCCAACGCGACGAAGACCGTCCCGCAGCTTTCCACGATCACGCCCCGCTGGTTGCTGCACCTGCTCAGCTGGGTGCCGGTGGAAGCGGGCCTGTACCGGGTGAACCGGGTGGTCAACCCAGAAGGGGTCGCGATCAAGGCCGAAGCGGGCGCGGGCACCGAAGAGCCGCTGCCGGAGACCTACGCCGACTACGAGACCAGCCCGCGCGAATACACGCTGCGCAGCATCTCGACCCTTGTCGACATCCACACTCGGGTCTCCGACCTGTATTCGAGTCCCCATGACCAGATCGCCCAGCAGCTGCGGCTGACCATCGAGACCATCAAGGAGCGCCAGGAGTTCGAGTTGGTCAACAGCCCCGAGTACGGGCTGCTGGCCCAGGCGACTCCGGAGCAGACCATCCAGACGCTGGCCGGTGCTCCGGCGCCCGACGACCTGGACGCGCTGATCACCAAGGTGTGGAAGACGCCCAGCTTCTTTTTGACCCATCCGCTGGGAATCGCCGCGTTCGGCCGCGAGGCCACCTACCGCGGCGTGCCGCCGCCGGTGGTCAGCCTGTTCGGTGCGCAGTTCATCACCTGGCGCGGCATCCCGCTCATCCCGTCGGACAAGGTGCCGGTGGAAGACGGCAAGACCAAGTTCATCCTGGTGCGCACCGGCGAGGAGCGCCAGGGCGTGGTCGGCCTGTTCCAGCCGGGCCTGGTCGGCGAGCAGGCGCCGGGGCTCTCGGTGCGGTTCACCGGCATCAACCAGTCGGCGATCGCGACCTACCTGGTCACCCTCTACTCGTCCCTGGCCGTGCTCACCGACGACGCGCTCGCCGTGCTCGACGACGTCGCCGTGGACCAGTTCCATGAGTACAAGTGAGTACCGCGCGGTAGACGCGGAAAGCGACCTGCCCATCAGCGCCGCGGAACTCGCCGCGTTGGCCACCCAGCTGTACGCGGCCAGCATCCGGCCGGGTCCCGACAGCCCGCCGCAGTCGGCGCCGCCGGCCCCGCGCGGCAGCGTGCCCGACGCCACGGCCGCGACGTCGGCCGGGCAGGCGGTCGCCGGCACCGCCGACGTGTATCCGGCGCCGATTCCGGCGCTGGGTTTGACCGACGTGTACGTTCCGGCCCCGACATCGCCCGAGCCCGAAACGCCGCCGCAGGCGGTGCCCGTCGCCCCGCGCGGCGGCGTGCCGGACGCCACGGCGGCGACGTCGGCCGGACGGGCGGCCGTCGCGGCGGTCGACGTGTATTCGGCCCCGATACCGGCGCTGGGTGTCACCGACATCTACCTGCCGGGTCCTGCGTCACCGGAGCCCGACGCCCCGCCGCAGACCGTTCCGGTCGCGCCCCGGGGTGGTGTGCCGGACACGACCGCCGCGTCGGGCGACTTCGGCGGACTCGGGGTGCCCGCCGCCCCGCCGTACGCGGTGCCGTCCTGGGGATCACAGGCGCCGCCGGTGCCCGACCTTCGCTGGTCGGAGCTCGCCGTGCCCGCCGCGCCGCCCGCACCGACCGGTGACGAACACAATTACTCGTTCCTCAGCGTTGCCGACGCGGTGCCGCGGCTGCCCGACGAGCACGAGGTGTTCGACGTCAACGCGATCCGGGCGGACTTCCCGATCCTCAAGGAGGTCGTCAACGGAAAGCCGCTGATCTGGTTCGACAACGCGGCGACCACCCAGAAGCCGCAGGTAGTGATCGACCGGCTGTCACACTTTTACGCTCACGAGAACTCCAACATTCACCGCGCCGCACACGAATTGGCGGCCAGGGCCACGGACGCCTACGAGGAAGCCCGTGACACTGTGGCCGAATTCATCGGCGCGCCAAGTTCCGAGAACATTGTGTTCGTGCGGGGCACCACCGAGGCGATCAACTTGGTGGCGCATGCGTGGGGCGGCAAGCATCTGCAACCCGGCGACGAGATCGTCATCACCCACCTGGAGCACCACGCCAACATCGTTCCCTGGCAACTCATTTCGCAGAAAACGGGTGCGATCCTGAAGGTTGCGCCGATCGACGACGCGGGCAACCTGCTGCTGAGCGAATTCGAGGAACTGCTCGGCCCCAGGACGAAGCTGGTGGCCGCCAGCCAGGTGTCCAACGCGTTGGGCACGGTGGTTCCGGTGGACAAGATCGTGGAGCTCGGGCATCGCTATGGCGCGCGGGTGCTGATCGACGCGGCTCAGTCGATTCAGCATGTGCCGGTTGATGTTTCGGAGCTCGGTGCCGACTTCCTGGTGTTCTCCGGGCACAAGATCTACGGTCCGACCGGTATCGGGGCGCTCTACGGCACCGAGGAGGCGCTGACCGAAACGCCGCCGTGGCAGGGCGGCGGCCACATGATCGCCGACGTGACGATCGAACGCTCGCTGTATCAGGGGCCGCCCACCAAGTTCGAGGCCGGCACCGGCAACATCGCCGACGCCGTCGGGCTCACCGAGGCGCTGCGGTACGTGCAGCGATTGGGGATCGAACGGATTGCGGCCTACGAGCACGCGTTGCTGGAGTACGCGACGCCGCGGTTGGCCGACATCCCGGGTGTCCGGTTGGTGGGCACCGCGACCGAGAAGGCCAGCGTGCTGTCCTTCGTGCTCGCGGGACACGAGCCGCTCGAAGTGGGCAAGGCGCTCAACGCGGAGGGTATCGCGGTCCGCGCCGGGCATCATTGCGCGCAGCCCGCGCTCCGGCGGTTGGGGCTGGAGGCCACCGTTCGCCCGTCGTTCGCGTTCTACAACACGTTCGAGGAGATCGACGTCTTCCTCCGGGCGGTGCGCAGGATCGCCGAGGGCGGCACGAACGTCGGCTGATAGCCGGTTAAGCGCCCGTGTACCAACCCAACACGCGCGACGTCAGCAACACGATGCCCAGCGAGACCGCGGCGACGACCGTGAGCCCGATGATGGCGACCACCAGCGGTCGCCATCCGGTGCGCGCGATCTGGCGGATGTCGGTGTTGAGTCCCACACCGGCAAAAGTCAGGAGGAACGCCCATTTCGACACGTTGGCGAGGTTGGCGGTTTGGCCCTTGGTCAGCCAGCCCGCCGTCGCGATCGCGGAGACCACGAGGAAGCCGAGCACGAACTTCGGAAACTTCTCCCAGACGAACGCGGCCTTGGCCTTGGCCCCGGGCGCGATCTCGTCGGCCTGCCCACGCGCGGCCCAATAGAGGGCGAAGCCCAGGACCACGAACCCGATCAGCGCGTTACGGGTCGACTTGACCAGCACCGCGATCTTGCCGGCGTGGTCGGAATACAGGTAGCCCGTCGCCGTGGTTTCGGCCGTGTTGTCCACCGAAAGCCCGGCCCACAAGCCGAATTCGTGATCGGTGAGCCCGATCGCGTGTCCTAACGGCGGCAACGCGAACAGCGAGACCGCGCCCAGCGCCAGGATCGCCGCGATCGCGTAGCTGACATCGGCGTTGCGGGCCCGGATCGCGCCCTTGGCCGCCACAATGGCCGACACCCCGCAGATGGACGTCCCGATCGCCAGCAGCGAGCCGAGCTTGCCCGACAACCCGAACGCGCGCGCCGCGACGATGATGATCGTCCCCGCGATCGTCATGTCGACCAGGATCTGCACCAGGCTGATGCCGCCGAGTTTCGCGATGTCACCGAGGACGAACCGCGAACCGAGCGCAACGATCCCGACCTTGAGCCAGAATTCGTAGGTCTGCACGCCGGGCCGGAATATCGGGTGCAGGCCGACGGTGTTGGTGATGAGCAACCCAATCACGATGGCCCACAACACGTATTCGATGTCGGGCACCGTCCAGTGGTGGTGCTTGGCCAGCGTGTTCCACCAGATCTGGGCGTACTTGCCCAGCACCCCGACGCCGATCAACAGCAGGATGCCCGGCACATAGTCGAGCGGACGTGCGCTGGTGAATGTGGCCTCGGTCGACGTTTCGTCGGGTTCGACGCGAACGGTGCTCATGCGGTCACCACGGGATCTTCGGAAGCAGGTTGGCCACGGCCAGCGCGACGATCACGCCGGCCACCGCGGTCGCCCACCAGTCCACCGATATCGAACCGAGCCGCGCCGGCCAGCCCGGTGATTGCGGCCTTTCATCGTGTCCATCACTCGCGTCACCCATGCTGCTTGCTCCTCAGTCCTCTGCGGCGGCCATGGGCGCCACATCCTTTGCGAATGATGGTGTCTCGGGGCGCGGCCACCAAGTGATTGGCTCGCCCTGAATTTAGGCGCGCGGTCGCGGTCAGGTTGGCAGGCCGTGCTTTTCGGCATCCGCACGGTACCGGCCCACCCAGTCATCGGAGCGCTGGTCCGCTTGGCGTTCGAGCACCGGCTCGGGAGCCAGTTGCGGGTCGAGTCCCAAGGCCTCCAGGATGGCGGCCACCACCTGAGTCAGGTTGCGCCACAAGACCGGATAGGGGATGTCCATTGGCTTGACGTCCTCTTCGGCGAACCAATTCCGCCAGGCCTCGTCCTGGGCGCGCAACATGGTGACGACGTGGGCGATGGCGCCGGCGTGATAGGTGGCGCGCGCGTCGCGGACCGGGTCCGGCCGGCCGCGCCACACCCGCGTCTGCACCGCTCGCCAGAACGAGACCGCCTGCGAGATCACGTCGGGCCGGTGGACATAGATGAAGAGCGGTTCCTCGCCCACCACGTCGCGGATCGCGGCCCGCAGACCGTCACCGCTTCGATTCGGCAGATTCTTTGCGCGATCAAGCAACAGCGGAGTCTGGTTCCACATCAGCTTGCCGCCCCAAATGCCGTTCGGTGTCCTCCCGACCGTGCGGATGTAGTCCCGCCAAATCTCCGGCGGCGCGAGGTCAGGCGTCCCGGCATCAAGCGGGTCGAGCAGGCTCAGGATCGATTCGTCCTCCACCCCGGCGAACCATTCGCGCGGCTGTGGGGCCTGGCTGGTGGCCGGCAGGTATTGAAAGAACTCCTGCGGCTCGCCGGCGACGCCGGTCGCGCGCAGCGATTCGACCAACAGCGTGCTGCCGCTGCGTTGGGATGCCAGCACCAGATACGAGGACGGGCGATCAGTCACCTCGCAAGCGTATCCGGGTGGAAATGCTCTCGCAGGTGGTCCTTTTAGGCTCACCCTGACCGTAACCCTTGCTTCGAATACCGGCCCTCGCCGACTGTGTCGGTGGCGGCGATAGCCGAACGGGACGGTGGCCGTGAACGCTCATCCAGGTTTGCGATGGAAAACTCGGCAAGCGACGAGTCGCCATTCTTCGATCCCGCCAGCTGAGGGCTCGCCGACGCATGTGACATTGGCCGCATGCTGGTCCGGCCGCCTTCGTGCCCCTCCCGCGAACCACCCCGCGCTCTGGCCCCGGTCGCCGTGCGACCGCAGGATCGGGCCCTAACCTGGGGTTATTCACGTCATGGCATGCCGTGATGATCGACGACGGCATGAACTCCCGCCAACCCTCACTCGGTGCTGGCCATATTTCTTCGTGTTGATTGCAACTCTTACGCGCGCATAGCCGTGCCCGTAAATTCCTGGCGTGGTCTATGCGCGGCAAACTGACATCGCAGTCGGCGTGTAAAAACATCCGCGGCTTTTGCGCCGGTTAATTACCGGCGCATTAATTGCATTACGAGAATGGAACACGGGATTGGGCCATATGAACGGCGGTCGGGCGGAGCGAGCCTTGTGAACGGCTCCACCATCGCGAAGCCCATGAATGCTCTGGGCGAGTTCTTCCTACTCAGCGCCCGAGCGCTGATCGCCGCGGTGCGGGGTCCGTGGGCGTGGCGGGAGTTGCTGGAGCAGATCTGGTTCGTCGCACGGGTGTCCATCGTTCCGACGATCATGTTGTCGATCCCGTACACGGTCCTCATCGTGTTTGTCCTGAACATCCTGTTGGTCGAGATCGGCGCCGGTGATCTGTCCGGTGCGGGCGCGGGTCTGGCGTCGGTGACGCAGGTCGGCCCCGTCGTCACCGCGATGGTCGTCTCCGGTGCCGGGTCGACCGCGATGTGCGCAGACCTGGGCGCCCGCACCATCCGGGAGGAAATCGACGCGATGAAGGTGATCGGCGTCGATCCGATTCAGGCCCTGGTGGTTCCGCGCATCATCGCCGCCACTTTCGTCGCGGTCCTGCTGTACTCGGTGGTTGCGGTCACCGGGCTGACGGGAAGCTACGTTTTCGTGGTCTTCGTTCAGCACGTCACCCCCGGCGCTTTCGTCGCAGGAATGACCCTTGTTACGGGGCTTCCGCAGGTAGTGACGTCGCTGATCAAGGCCACGCTGTTCGGGTTGTCGGCGGGCCTGATCGCTTGCTACAAGGGCCTGTCGGTGGGCGGCGGTCCCACCGGTGTCGGTAATGCCGTCAACGAGACCGTGGTCTTTTCTTTCATGGCACTCTTTTTCATCAACATCGTGCTCACCGCGCTCGGCGTGAAGGTCACCGCGAAGTGACCGACGCAGCGGGGGAACCGTCGTGGATCATCAGCCTTGGCCCGCGGGTGACCGATTACGCCCGCAAGCTCGGTGAACAGACGGCGTTTTACGGGCAATCCCTGGTCAACATCGCCGATGCGGTGCGCCGCTATCCGAACGAGCTGCTTCGGCTGATCGCCGAGATGGGAATGGGCACAGGCGCTTTGGCGGTGATAGGGGGGACCGTAGGCATCATCGGCTTCCTGACCCTGACCACCGGCGCCCTGGTCGCGGTCCAGGGTTACGACACGCTGTCCAACGTCGGGGTCGAGGCGCTGACCGGATTTCTGTCGGCCTTCCTGAATGTTCGGATGATCGCGCCGTGCACCGCCGGCCTGGCGCTGGCAGCCACGATCGGTGCCGGCGCGACGGCCCAACTGGGGGCCATGAGGATCAACGAGGAGATCGACGCGTTGGAGGTGATGGGCATCCGCGCGATCACGTATCTGTCATCGACACGGATCATCGCCGGGATCCTGGTCGTCATCCCGCTATACGCCGTCGCGGTGCTGATGTCGTTCATCGCGGCCAAGTTCCTGACGATTTACAGCTATGGCCAGTCGCGCGGGGTGTACGAGCATTACTTCTCCACGTTTTTGCGTCCCACCGACTTGTTCTGGTCGTTTCTGGCGGCTCTGACCATGGCGACGGGCGTGATGGTGGTGCACACGTATTACGGTTTCACCGCGACAGGTGGTCCCGCCGGGGTGGGGGAGGCTGTCGGGCGTTCGGTGCGGTCATCGATGATCGTCACGGCCTTTGTCTGCCTGGCGATTTCGCTGTCCGTCTACGGACAGTCCGGCAACTTCAACCTGTCGGGATGACGGCATGAGCAATCACAGGGAGAGTGGACCGGGGCAAAGCAACAGGGTCCGCCGCAGCAGAATCGACCCGATCTGGTGGGCGCCGACTCTGTTCATCCTTGTGGCAGCGATTATCGCGTTGACCGCGGGGGCGTTCTCGGGAAAATTCCAGGAGTCGATCCCGCTGACGCTCGTGTCAGACCGGGCCGGGCTCGTGATGGAGCAGGGCGCCAAGGTCAAGCTGCGCGGGGTGCAGGTCGGCCAGGTGGCGTCGATCGGGACCGACGTGAAAGCGGCTGAGCTACAGCTGAAGATGCAGCCCGGTCCGTTCAAGTACCTGCCGAGCAACCTCGAGGCCGAAATCAAATCCACCACGGCGTTCGGGTCGAAATACGTCGACCTGATCGTGCCCGAACACCCCAGCGCGACCCCGCTCAAGCCGGGCGCGGTGTTGCACTCCCGCAACGTGACGGTCGAGGTCAACACCGTTTTCGAGAATCTCCAGTCGGTGGTCCATGCGATCGACCCGGCGAAGCTGAACGCGATTTTGTCCGCCTTCTCGGAAGCGTTGCGCGGCAAGGGCGAACGGCTCGGCCAGGCAATCAGCGGGGCGAACGACGTGTTGCTGACCGTCAATCCCCGCATGGACACCATCGACAAGGACTGGAGGCTGTTCGGCAAGACGACGGCGATCTATTCCAACGCCGCCCAGAATATTTTGTCGATCCTGGACTCGGCGGCGACGACGAGCAACACCCTGACCGAAAACCAACGGTCGCTTGACACGCTGTTGTTGTCGGCGGTCGGTTTGAGCCAGACCGGCATCAACGTCATCGGCAGGAACGAATCCAACATCGTCCGGTCGATCAACCTGCTCGACCCGACCACGGCGCTGCTGAACAAATACTCGCCGACGTTCACCTGCTTGTTCCAGGGCGCGCAGTGGTACGTGGACCACGGGGGTCGAGACGCGTTGGGGGGCAATGGCTATTCGGTGATCTTGGACGCCGGGTTGCTGTTCGGTGACGATCCGTACCGGTACCCCAAACACCTGCCGAAAACCAATGCCACGGGCGGCCCGGGGGGTAAGCCCAGCTGTGGGTCGCTGCCGGACCCGAGTGCGAACTTCCCGGTGCGTGCGCTGGTGACCGACACCGGCTGGGGCGCCGCCCCGAACGAGATCCGTACCAACATGGCCACCGGTAATCCGTGGTGGGCGAACTGGTTCCCGACCACGAAGAACCCGCCGGAAGCGCCGCGCTACTTCTACCGTGGGGGACAACCGCCGCCGTGAAAAGACGAAAGTTGTCCGCCATCATCGTGCGCATCGCGGCGTTCACCGCGGTGTGTGCGGTGTTCACGTTCACGCTGGTCGCCGTCTTCGGCCAGTTTCGATTCGAGGACCGCACCGGCTACCAGGCGGTCTTCACGAACATCTCCGGCCTGAAGTCCGGCAACTTCGTGCGCATCGCGGGCGTCGAGGTCGGCAAGGTCGGTGACCTGCACCTGCAGCGCGACGGCACCGTCACCATCGGTTTCTCGGTGGACAAAGGCGTGCGCCTTACCGAGGGGACCAAAGTCGCTGTGCGCTACGAGAACCTGATCGGCGATCGTTACCTGGCCCTGGAAGAGGGGCCTGGCGCGCGCCGGCTGCCGCCGGGTGCGACGATCCCGTTGGCACGGACGTCCCCGGCGCTGGACATCGATGCGCTGATCGGGGGCTTTCGGCCGTTGTTTCGGGCGTTGGACCCCGATCAGGTCAACGCTCTGTCCGGTCAATTGCTTCGCATATTTCAGGGTCAAGGCGGAACCGTCGCTTCGGTACTGGCCCAGACCTCGATGCTGACTTCGACTTTGGCCGGGCGCAGCGAGCTCATCACCCAGCTGATCACGAACCTGAACACCGTGTTGCACACGTTTGCCGTCCGTGACCGAGAGTTCTCCGACGGTCTGGACAAGCTGTCCCAGTTCGTGAACGGCTTGGCGCAGCGCAAAGATGACATCTCCACCGGGCTGGCCTACGTCAATGCGGCGGCGGCATCGGTCACTGACCTGCTTGTCCAGGCCCGCCAGCCGATCAAGGACGTCGTGCACGAGACGGATCGCATGTCCGCGCAGGTGCTGGCGGACCGTGATTACGTCGACAACCTTCTCAAGCAGCTTCCCGATATCTATCAAGTTTTGGCCCGGCAAGGCCTCAACGGTGACTACTTCGGCTTCTACTTCTGCGAAGTTTTGATGAAAGTCAACGGAAAGGGCGGCAACCCGATCTTCATCAAGCTATTCGGCCAGCCCAGCGGGCGGTGCACGCCCCAATGACCAAGTCCAAAACCAAAGCCGGCGGGCCAAGCCCTTGGAAGCTCGGCGCGATGGGTGTCTTCATCCTGGTGTGCGTGACCGTCGCGGCCTTCAAATACGACAAGCTGCCGTTCATCAAGAACACCAACGATTACGCGGCATACTTCTCGGAGGCCGGCGGCATCCGGACGGGTAACTCGGTGCGGGTTTCCGGCATGGGTGTCGGGAGGGTCACCGGCATCAAGTTGGAAGGCACAAAGGTTCGGGTCAGCTTCACCGTCCGCAACTTCATCACGTTGGGGGATCGCACAGAGGCCGCGATCAAGACCGAAACAATACTGGGCGCCAAGATGCTCGAGCTCACGTCACGTGGGGAAGGGAAGCTCTCGGGCACCATCCCGCTGGAACGGACCCACTCGCCCTACGACCTTCCCGATGCGCTCGGGGATTTGACCACCGAAATCAGCGGGCTGGACACCGCGCAGTTATCCTCTGCCTTAACCACTTTGGCGGATACCTTCAGGCAGACGCCGTCGGAGGTCAGGCCCGCGCTGGAAGGCGTGGCCCGGTTCTCCGAGACACTGAACAACCGCGACGCCCAGTTGCGCAGCTTACTGGGGAACGCGAACAAGGTCTCGACGGTGCTGGGCCGACGCAGCCAGCAGATCGCCGCTCTGGTGGCGGACTCGAATGCGCTGCTGGCCGCGCTGCTGGACGAACGCGATTCCATCGACGCGCTGATGAACAATCTCACCGCGGTGTCACATCAGGTTTCGGGGCTCGTCGACGACAACAGAACTCAGCTGAAGCCCGCCCTCGACAAGCTGAACGGCGTGCTCGAGGTCCTCGACAATCGCAAACAGGACATTCAGGCGAGCCTGCCCAAGTTCAAACGCTACGCGATGTCGTTCGGCGAATGCCTCGGCTCTGGACCGTTTTTCAAGGCCTACGTGGCGAACCTGATCCCGGGTCAGATCAGCGGGCCGACGATCGACGCCCGGATGTACAACCGGTTCCTGGACCCCGAGCAGAAGCTGCCTTCGGAGTCGGTGGACCCGCCGACCGGAACGCCCCCCGTGCCGCCGGAGCAAGCGCCGCACCCGATCTGGTCTCAGCCCCCCTCGCCGGGTCCGGCGCCGGGCCCGCCGCCTGAGCCCGCGAATGGCCAACTGGGGGGACAGTGAAGATAAGCCGCCGCACTCTGCAACGACTCACCGCCGTCACCCTCATCGGCACGCTCGCCACGGCTTCGTTCCTGATCGGTTGGAAGCTTTGGAACAGGGTCGAAAGGAACACCTACACCGCGTATTTCACCGAAGCCAACGGCCTGTTCGTCGGCGACGACGTGCGAATCCTCGGGGTCACGGTCGGGGTGATCGACAAGATCGAACCGCAGCCCGCCAGCTCCAAGGTGACCTTTTCGGTCGACAAGCAATACGCCATCCCCGCCAACGCCCGCGCGGCGATCCTGTCCCCTTCGCTGGTGACTTCGCGGGCCGTCCAGCTCGTTCCCGCCTATTCGGGCGGTCCCAAGTTGAGCCCCGGCGCGTCGATCCCGCTCGGCCGCACCGCCGTCCCGGTCGAATGGGATGACTTTCGCAAGCAGTTGGAGAAACTGACCGACGCGTTGCAGCCCACCTCCCCGGACGGGGTGAATTCCCTTGGTGAATTCATCAACTCCAGCGCCGACAACGTGCGCGGCCAGGGCGACGCCGCCCGCGACACCGTGATCAAGCTGTCCGCCGCGATCTCCGCACTCGGCGATCACGCCGACGACATCTTCAGCACCGTGCGCAATTTGCAGCTGCTGGTCTCGGCGCTGTCATCCAGCAGTGACCTGCTGGCCTCGTTCAACCAGAATCTGGCCACCGTCACGACGCTGCTGACGAACACACCCAATGAAATCGCCAATGCGGTAAAGGGTCTCGACGGTGCCCTGACCGATTTGCGCGACTTTCTGGCCGACAACCGGGAAGCCATGGGCGTTACGTTCGATCGGCTGGCATCCGTCACGACCGCGTTGAACGACAGCCGCATGGACATCAAGCAAATCCTGCACATCGCCCCGACGGTGTTCCAAAACTTCCTGAACATCTACCAGCCCGCTCAAAGCGCGATGACCGGCATCATCGCGCTGAA
The DNA here is from genome assembly GCF_001667595.1 of Mycobacterium sp. E2989. NCBI lineage: Bacteria > Bacillati > Actinomycetota > Actinomycetes > Mycobacteriales > Mycobacteriaceae > Mycobacterium > Mycobacterium sp. E2989. The sequence continues at coordinate 61,392 of NZ_LZJX01000030.1, forward strand.
CAACTTCGCCGACATCCCGCAGTGGATCTGCAGCTCGATCGAGGCGGCGTCCCGCGCCCGGCTCGACCGGGTGTCTAAGCTGTGCCTGCAGTACATCAACCCGATCATCAAAAACCGGCTGTACAACTACATTCCGGCGGGACTCAACCCGTTTGTCGGCACCCAGGCTCGCCCCAGCGAGATCACCTACAGCGAGGACTGGCTCCGGCCCGGGTATACGCCTCCGGCACCACCGCCCGAGGCGCCCCCGCCACCGCCCGACGCGCCGACGCCGCCGGCCGCCGAACCATCACCCGCGCAAGCGCCACCGCCACCGCCCGCGCCGAGCGGCACGGTCAACTCGACGCAGGTGTTGCGGGACCTGATGCTCCCGGCGGGGGTCTCATGAAGCGGGCACTGATGGCGGTGCTGTGCCTCGTCTGCGCCACAACGCTTTCCGGCTGTGGTGGCTGGAAGGGGCTGAACTCGTTCACCCTGCCCGGCACCTCCGGCAACGGCCCCGGTTCCTACACGATCCAGGCCCAAATGCCCGATGTCGTCACGATTCAGGAGAACACCCGTGTTCGGGTCGATGACGTCAACGTCGGCAACGTGACCAAGATCCAACTGCAGGATTGGCACGCGCTTGTCACCATGCGCATCAACGGCGACGTTCACCTGCCTGCCAACGCGACCGCCAAACTGGGGCAGACCAGTCTGCTCGGCTCGATGCATATCGAGCTCGCGGCGCCCAAGGACGAACCGCCCGTCGGCCAGCTGAAAGACGGTTCGCTCATCCCGCTGTCGCACGCGAGCATGTACCCAACCACCGAACAGACCCTGGCTTCCGTCTCGATCCTGCTCAACGGCGGCGGAATTGGGCAGCTGCAGGAGATCACGCAGGCGATCGCGAAGGCATTCGCCGGACGCGAGAACGACATGCGCAGCCTGCTGCACCAACTGGACGAGTTCATCGCCCGGACCAATGACCAGACCGACGACATCATCGCCGCGGCCGAAAATCTGAATTCGCTGGTCGGCCAGTTCGCGGAGAAGGACCCAGTAGTCGACAAGGCGTTGACGACCGTGCCGAGAGCGCTGAAGGTGTTGGCGGATGAGCGCACCAAGATCGCCGACGCGATCGACCAGCTCGGCAAGTTCAGTGCAATCGCGGCCGACACCGTGCGCCAGAGCAAGGAGTCTCTGGTCAACAACTTGCGCAATATCGCGCCGGTGCTGCGGTCGCTCGCCGACGCGGGTCCGTCCCTGACCAAAGGGCTGGATGGCTTGGTCGCTTACCCGTGGCCGGCGTCGACGGCGAGGAATTGGTTCCGCGGTGATTACGCCAACCTCACGTTGATCGTCGACCTGACGTTGAGCCGCCTCGATACCGGTTTCTTCACCGGCTCACGGTGGGAGGGCAACCTTACCCAGCTCGAGCTGCAGTGGGGACGGACGATCGGGATGCAGCCCAGCCCGGCCACCGCGGGCAACCCCCTGACCTATCCATATCACTTCGGGGGGTACTGAATGCTGCGTCTGAATCGTCGAACCTGGATACAGCTGGCGATCCTGTCGCTCGTGACGATCCTGTCCTGTGGCGCAATGGCTTTCAATTACATGAAGCTGCCCGAAACGCTTTTCGGGATCGGGGAGTACATTGTGACCGTCGACCTGCCCGAGTCGGGCGGGCTCTACCAGACCTCCGTGGTCACCTACCGCGGCACCGATGTCGGTCAGGTCAAGTCGGTCGATGTGACCGCGACCGGGGTTCGCGCGGTGCTCGCGATCAGGTCCGGCGTCAAGGTGCCTGCCGACGTCCAGGCGTCGGTGCACAGCCGCTCGGCCGTCGGCGAGCAATACATCGAGCTCACCCCCCAGCCCGGTAAGGACGGTGATCACGGCAGGGAGCTGCGTGCGGGCGATGTCATTCCCGCCGGCCGAGTCGACGTGCCCGTCGACATCGGACACCTGCTCGATGTGACCAACCGTGCGCTGCAGGCGATTCCGCGCGACAATCTCCGCACGGTGGTTGACGAGACGGATCGCGCGGTCGGTGGCCTCGGGCCTGAGCTGTCCCGGATCGTCGACGGCTCCGCCGCTTTGGCGATTGCCGGCGGGCAGACCGTCGGGCCGCTTGCCGCGTTGATCGACCAGACGCCTCCGGTTCTCGACTCTCAGATCCAAACGTCGGATTCAATCGCCCGGTGGGCAAGTCGAACCGCGGCGATCACCGCCCAGTTCAAGGCGCAGGACGCCGCCTTCCGGGACCTGTTGACGCAGGGGACCAACGGGGTGGAGGAAAGTCGCGCGCTGCTCGATCGGCTGTCGCCCGCGCTGCCAGTACTGTTCGCGAACCTGGTCAGCCTGGGCGACATCGCCGTCGTGTACCGGCATGACATCGAACAACTTCTGGTGCTGTTCCCGCAGGGCATCGCGGCGATGGCGGCAATCGTCGTGCCCAGCTCGAACACCAAACAGGAGTACCGGGGCGCACAGCTGGACTTCAACCTCAACATCAACCTGCCACCGCCGTGCACGACGGGCTATCTGCCGCCGACCCAGCGCCGGTCGCCGGCCAACGTGGACGCGCCCGACCGGCCCGCCGCGGATCTCTTCTGCCGCGTGCCGCAGGATTCGGAGTTCAACGTCCGTGGGGTCCGCAACATCCCTTGTGAGAGCAAGCCGTGGAAACGCGCGCCCACGGTCGAATTGTGCGATAGCGACGAAGAATACGTGCCTCTCAACGACGGCTACAACTGGAAGGGCGACCCGAACGCCACCTACAGCGGGCAGGGCGTACCGATGTATCCACCGGGACAAGACCCGCGGCTTCCACCGCCGCGGGGCACCGCGCCGCCGGCGCCCGCGCCGCCGCCGCTCGCGGTCGCCACGTATGACCCGGCCAACGGCGACTACATAGGCCCGGACGGGCACCGCTACACAGAATTCGACCTGGCGCACCCGCGTGCCAAGAACTGGCAGTCACTTCTAGTGCCGCCGGCCTAAGCAAAAGGAGCAAGATGGCTGAAGATGCCGAGAGCCACGAAAACGCCGATCTCGCTGAGGAATTCGGCGAATCGACGGTAGCCGACGACGGCGATGTCGCCGACCAGGCCAGCGAGGCTGACGACACCGCTGAGGACCTAGCGGAGGCGAAGAACCGGCTCGCGCGCATACGGCGGCGGATAATCCCGCGGCTATCGCACTCCGGGCGGGCGTTGGTGGCCGGCGCGCTCGTCGTGACGGTGCTGGCGGGATTGACCGGTTGGCTTGGCTTCCGGGCCTACCAGAAGCACGAGGCACAAGCACAGCGCGATCTGTTCGTGCAGGTGGCGCGTCAGGGTGCGGTGAACCTCACTACCATCAACTACACGGAGGTCGATGCCGACGTGCAGCGCATCATCGATCTGGCCACCGGCGCCTTCCGTGAGGACTTCGAGCAGCGGTCCAAGCCGTTCGTCGAGGTCGTCAAGGCGGCGCAATCGAAATCAGAAGGCACCGTGACCGATGCCGGCCTGGAGTCGCAGCATGGCGACGCGGCCCAGATCCTGGTCGCGGTCGCGGTGAGGTCGCGGACCGCCGCTGGCGAGGAGGCGCCCCGGGAGTGGCGAATGCGGATCGAGGTCCGGTCGGTCGGTGACGACGCCAAGGTTTCGAACGTGGTGTTCGTGCCATGACGACGTTGAGTGAAACCCAAATGCACGACGAGGAACTGGTCGACGCCGACGTCGACGACTCGGCGATGCCCGAGGACTCGGATGCCGTCGACATCGAGGGGGGCTCTGACGACGAGCCCGGCACCACGCGGGCAAGGCCACCGATCGCGTGGTCCCGCGTTGTCGCGTACGCGGTGCTGCCCGCCTTGGCGTTGCTGCTGGCGCTCGGCGCGGGCTACTTCAAGTGGGTGGTGGCCTCGTCCGACGACCTCGCGCGAGTGCGAGCGGAATCGGTGCGGGCCGCGAGCGAAGATGCCGTCGCCCTGCTTTCGTACAAGGCGGATTCGGTGGAGAAGGATCTGGCCGCCGCACGCGAGCGACTGACCGGAGACTTCAAGGACGCCTACACGGAGCTCACCCGCCAGGTGGTCATACCGGGGGCCAAGGAAAAGCACATCAGCGCGGTCGCCAAGGTCAGTGCCGCCGCGCCCGTTTCCGTCACGGCTAACCACGCCGTGGTCTTGCTGTATGTCAATCAGACCGTCACGATCGGGGAGGGCGCTCCCACCGACACCCAGCCGGTTATCCGGGTGGTGTTGGAGAAGGTCGATGGCCGATGGCTGGTTTCGCATTTCGACCCGGTGTGAGCGGAGTGGTCATGATCGGATGGGTACGCGCGCTACCCGCGGCGGTGCTTCTCGCTGCGCCGGCGCTGCTGGCGCCGGCAAGCGCGCATGCCGACAACAAGCGGCTCAACAGCGCCGTCGTCTCCGCCGTCTACACGTTGCAGCACCAGGCCGGCTGCACCAACGATGTGATCCGCGACAACGCGCTCACGCTGGCCGCCCAATGGCACGCCGACGACATGATGAACAACCGAAACATCAACGACGACATCGGTTCCGACGGATCGACGCCCCAGGATCGGGCCAACGCCGCCGGGTTCCGCGGCAAGGCATCCGAGACGATCGCGATCAACCCGGCCATCGCCATCAGCAGCCTGGAGTTGGTCAACCAGTGGTACTACAACCCCGACGACATGGCGATCATCCGCGACTGCGCCAACAGCTCGATGGGGGTGTGGTCGGAGAACAGCATGGACCGGACGGTCGTCGTGGCCATGTACGGGCAGCCGGCTCCGCGCATTCGGTGACAGCTCTGGAAGAAGGTTCCCGATGATGATCAAGCCACAGGGCACGGAGCTCGTCGAGGCGGCCTCGCCACGCCTGACCATCGGCCAGCTCGCCGAATTGCGCGGCCTGGACCCGCAATTGCAACTGTTGGATGTCCGCGGCGCCGACGAGACGATGCGGGGCATCATCCCCGGCGCGCGAGAGATTCCGTTGCCGAACCTGACGGGTTCGCTTCCCGCCATGGATCCGACGGCCCCGGTGGTGGTCTACTGCGCCAGCGGCCCGCGCTCGATGGTGGCCGCGGGCGTGCTCCGGGCTTCGGGATTCGACGACGTCGCGACCCTGGTCGGTGGCTTCGAAGCCTGGCAAGCCGCCGGGTTCCCGATCGCGATTGGCGATGAGATCGTCTCGGACACACCGCAGGTCGGCCCCCGGGCGGCCAAAGCGTTGGTCGACGCGGGCGCGCTGCTGCTCGACGTGCGGGAGCCGGAGGAATGGTGTACCGAGCACGCGCCGGCCGCGATGCTCCTGCCGGTCGCGCGCGTGCGCACTCGAGAAGATGAACTGCCTCGCGACCGCCGCATCGTCGTGGTATGCCGCTCGGGGGGACGGTCCGCAGCCGTGACGGCGTTGTTGCGTCGCTCTGGCTTCGATGCGGTGAACCTGGCGGGCGGCATGTGCGCGTGGGCCGCCGCCGGGTTACCGATCGTAAGCCATGGCGCCGAGCCCGGATTGGTCGTGCACCGCGAGGATCCGCTCAATTGCGAGACGTCGCTCCCCGCGCTGGTCGGGGGTGTTGTGATGCCCACCGCCCACTTCTACGTTCGCAACCACTTCCCGACGCCGGTGCTGGATCCGCAGCTGTATCAGTTGACGGTCACCGGGTTGGTTGAGCGGCCCCTGTGCCTTTCCCTGCACGATCTCCACAACTTGCCGAGACAATCACTGCTCGCGACGCTGGAATGCGCCGGCAACGGTCGCGCCGACTTCGATCCGCCGGTCGACGGTGAGCAATGGCAATCCGGGGCGGTGAGCACCGCCGAATGGACCGGCGTCCCGCTGGTTGATGTCCTGAACAGGGCGGGACTGTCCGCGGGCGCCCACGATGTCGTGTTCCGCGGTGCCGACTCGGGTCCGGTGGACGGCGCGACGGCGCCGGTGCGGTTCGAGCGCGCCTTGTCGGTGCGGGACGCCCGCGACTCCGGCGCGCTCGTCGCCTATGCGATGAACGGTGAACCGCTGCCGTTGCAGCATGGTCGTCCCGTCCGGTTGATCGTGCCCGGCTGGTATTCGGTCGCTTCAGTCAAGTGGCTGACCGAGATCGATGTCATCGACCACGCTTTCGAGGCCTTCTTCCAAACGCAGCGATATCACTACGAGTGGGAACGCGACGGCGGCATCATCCGGGAACCCATCCGCCTGCAACGCGTCCGCGCGTTGATCGTCCAGCCTGCCGACGGTGCCCCGGTAACCGCAGGGGATATCGTCGTTCGCGGCGTGGCCTGGTCGGGCGCGGCACCCATCGACCGGGTGGACGTGCGCATCGGCGACGGTCCGTGGCAGGCCGCCCGACTCGTCGGGGAGCGCCGCCGACACAGCTGGCAGTGGTGGGAGTTGTTCACGCACTGCGAACTTCGCGGGTCGACGACACTGCGGGCCCGGGCGACCGACGAGGCGGGCAACACGCAACCCGAGCGACCCGAATGGAATCGGTTCGGCTATGGCGGCAACGCGATCCAGGCCGTCGCCGTCGAGGTGCAGTGAGACGCGCAGGTCGGCGCCGGTGGCGTTCACGGCCACGCGCTCAACCCAACCTGATCGTCCCGCACCGTCGGTGATCGGCCACCCCGGGCGTTTGCCGGCGTAAGCGATAACGGCCCGCGGCCTTGCCCTGTTCTGTCAAGATCGACAGGTCATATCGGGGGATTGGGGGCGCGTTGCGTTTTTTGAGCCCCCGCATGTGTTTCGGGCTGTCTGCCCTCGTCCTTGCCGCGGCGGCATTCAACGCGCTCGGGCTGTGGGGACTGCAACCGGCGCTGCGGGTGCAGTTCGTTCTCGAAGCGACGTTGTGCGTGGTGGCGCTGCTCGCGGGGTTGCTCGTCGTTCGGCGGGTGACCGGGCCGGCGCGGTGGTGGCGGGTGATCCTGCTGGTGGCCATCGCCGTTTTCCTCACCGCTGAGGCCCTGTCGCAGCGGGTCCGTACAGCTGGTAGCGGCGCGACCGCGCCGCCGTCGGCGATCGCCGGCTATTTCGTTGCCGGGCTGCTGTTCGCCGTCGCGATGCTGGTGCTGGTGGGGTCCGCCGTTCGCGGGCAGGCGCGAACGTGGCTGCTTGGCCGGCAGAGCCTCATCACCGCGGGCCTCGATGGAATGTTGGCGGCGCTGGCGTTCTTCCACCTGGTCTACGTCGCCCGGTTGGGGGCCATGCACGGCGCCGCGCTGCCGCGGTCGACCAACACCGCGGTCGTTGCCGGCATCGCGGCAGTCGAACTCGTCGTGGTCGTGAGCGCCGTTTTGGTGGCGATGTGGTATCCGCCGTATCTGCCTTACCGCGTGAATTACATGCTGCTCGCCGCCGCGGTGATCACCCTGACGTCATCGGATCGGCTGCTGGCCTACCTGCGTAGCGTCGCCGTGGCCCAGCTCGACTTGTGGGTCGGCACCGGCTTCGTCATCGCTCCGCTGTTCATCGCGTTGAGCGTGCTGGATTTCCCGCCGCGGGCGCGTCCCGCGCACGACGAAGAACAGCCGACGAACTGGGCGCAGCTCACCCTGCCCTACGTGGGTTTCATGGGCAGCACGGCGCTCATCAGCTTCCACCAGCTCATCGGACAACGGGTCGACCCCGTCTTCATCGGCACTTACGTCGCGATGGCCCTGCTCGTCGCGACCCGGTACCTGGTGGCGATGCGCGTGCAGCGGATGCTCACCGAACAGCTCATCGACACCAAACGCCGCCTCGCCTATCAGGCTTACCACGACCCGTTGACCGACTTGCCCAATCGATTGTTGTTGGCGCAACGGCTCGACGACGCGATCCGCGACGGGCCGTTCGTGCTGATCTTCGTCGACATCGACGATTTCAAAGAGGTCAACGACCGATTCGGACACGCCGCCGGCGACGAACTCCTTTGCGCGATCAGCGCGCGGCTGCGGAGTTGCCTCCGTGCCGACGACACGCTGGCTCGTATCGGCGGTGACGAGTTCGCCATCCTCATCACGGGTGTCATGCAGGCGCCCGAACTCGTCGCCGACCAGCTGCGGGTAGCGCTTCGCAGCCCGTTCTCGGTGCACGGCACGTCGGTGCGGGTGCGCGCCAGCATGGGCCTGGTCAGTCCCGGCGGTGACGGCCTGCCTCCGACCTCCGACGATCTGCTCAGGCAGGCCGACACCTCGATGTACACCGGCAAGCGGTTGGGCAAGGACACCGCGGTGGTGTACCGGCCGGCGTTCAGCGTGTCCGAAGATTTTCCGACGGCGCTCCGGCAGGCCAAAGGCGGTGTCCCCGAAGGGTTTCGGCTGAAATTTCAGCCCATCGTCAAGCTCCCGGAGGGAACGCCGGTGGCGGTCGAGGCGCTTGCCCGCTGGACCACACCCAGCGGCATACAGATTGCTCCCCAGACCTTCGTCTCTTTGGCCGAGGCCCATGGCATGGGGGCAGAATTCGATGCCGTGGTACTCGACCGGGCCTGCAAGCAAATCCAATCGTCCGGCCTCGACTTGGACATTCACATCAACATCGGCGCGGCACGGTTGGGCAGCGTGGACTTTGAACGGGTCATCAGCCGCACGCTTTCCCGGTATGGGCTGGAGCCGCGACGAGTCGTCCTGGAGATCACGGAGACGGTCCCCATCGTGGACCTCGCCGATGCGGCGGTGGCCATCAGACGCTTGAACGACCTGGGGATCAGAGTGGCCTTGGACGATTTCGGCGGGGGCTACAACTCGTTGACGTACTTGCACTCGTTGCCGGTGCAGATGGTGAAACTCGACCGCGGGCTGGCTACGGGTGTCGAGCCCGGACGGAACCTGACGCTGTATCGCTCAGTGATCGGCCTCTGTGAAGCCCTCGGCCTGACCGTCATTGCCGAAGGAATCGAAACCTCCGAGCAGGCCGAGACGGTGTGCGCGGCCGGGTGCGGCCTGGCGCAGGGCCATCTGTTCGGTCGGGCCGGCGACCTGACCGACATCGGTGCGCTTCGACCGGACAGTCATCGTCTTTAGACCCGGGTCACCGGTCGAGCTGCGACAGCACCGTGGTCACGTCGGAGGCCGCCCCGCGGTTGTAAGGCAGTTTGGACAGCGCCGTGGCCATGGCGCAGGTGTTGCTCAGAGCGGCGTATGTCAAGCCACCCCCGATGGCGGCCGCCACCCATTTGAGCCGTGGGACCGCGACGCTGCCGATAATGGACGACAGCACCACTGACCCGGCGACGAGCCGGACCTGACGCTCCAGCTCCCATCGTTGCGCGCCCTGGTCTACCTCGAAACCCTTGCCCTCCCAGTCGGTGATGCCGTTTTCGAGCACCCGCCCGCTGTCGAGCCCCGCGTTGCGCAACAGCGCTTGAGCCTTCGTCGAGCGTTGCCCCGAACGGCACACCAACACGACGTCGTCGTCGCGCAGGCGCTGGGCGACCTCGGCGCCGTGCCGCTCGAGCACGTCGAGCGGCACATTGAGGGACCCCGCGATGTGTGCGGTCTCGAATTCCGCCGGGGTCCGAACATCAACGACGCGTGGTGATTTGGGCGACTCGATCAGCTTCCGCAGCTCGATCGAGCTGATCGCGTCGGTAGTCGGTGCGTTCATGGTTTTACTCCCGGTGCTGATCGGTGTCAGGGGTGGTTATCCCGAGCTTTTCGGCGTTGCCGTAGTCGTCGTCGACGAGCACGACGTCACGGTGCTCGCGGTCGAGGAGCGCGGCGGCGATCGATGCCCGGTAGCCGCTCGCGCAGTGGATCCATGCTTGGCACTCGTGCGGAAGCTCGTCGAGGCGTTCTGGCAGTTCGTGCAAGGCGATATTGATCGCGTCGCGCACGTGGCCGCCGGCGAACTCGCCGGCTTGGCGAACATCAAGGACCAGGACGCGCGCATCGTCGAGCGCATCGACCAGCTCCTCGAAGTCCGCGACACGGTAGCTCCGCGGCTCAATTCCGTCGGCGAGAGCGCGAATGTCACCGGTGGCGCTGCCGGTCAGCCGGTCGATTCCGATGCGGGACAGTTCGCGCTGGGCGTCGGCAACCTGTTGCGCGTCCTCACCGATCAAGGTCAACGGCGCGCCCCAGGTGTAAAGCCAGCCGAAGTAGTTGACGAAGGAGCCGGACAGCTCGAACCCGTAGCTGCCCGCCAGATGTCCGGCCGCGAACGCGGTTCGATTGCGCAAATCGACGACCCATTGCCCGTCGTCGATGCGGGCGCGTAGTTCGCCGGGGTCCACCGGTTGGGGAGGGGACAGGTCCGGTGCCCGGGGACCTTCCCTGTTGATCACGCCCATGTGCGCGTAGTACGCGGGGTAGGCCGCCAGTTCGGCCAGCAGCTCGTCGACGTAGTCCTGCTCGTCCCGGGTCAACGCCGGGTTCGTTTGGCGCTCGTCGCCGATCGTGGACTCGTCGCCGTCGGTGGGAGCGGCCGAACAAAAGCTGCCGAAGCCGTGCGTGGGGTAGACGGCCGTCGTCGCGGGCAGTGCGTCGGCGATTCGCCGGACCGAATGGTATTGCAGCCGAGCCAGTTCCGCGGCGTGCTCCGCACCGGCCAGATCGGTCCGTCCGGTGCTGCCGAACAGCATGGAGCCTCCCGTGAACACCCCGACGGGCTGGCCGGAATGGTCGCGGAGCGCGTAGCTGACGTGGTGATGTGTGTGTCCGGGGGTGAACAGAACCTCGAGATGGAGCGCTCCGCTGTCGATCCGATCGCCGTCGCGGACGGGGTGGTGTTCAAAGTTGAGATCCTCGCCGGCGGGGAGGACGTAATGGGCGCCGGTCGCTTCCGCGAGTGCCAGGCCGCCGGTCACGTAGTCGTTGTGGATGTGGGTCTCCAACACGTGCGTGATGCGCAGGTCGCCGGCAAGCTCCAGCACCCGGTCGATGTCCCGTTGAGGGTCGATGACTACCGCAACCTCACCGTCGCTCACCAGATAGCTGCGGTCGCCCAACCCCGAGGTTTCGATAACCGACACGTCCACCATCGATTTCCCACACCGCTCTTGTCGCGCACGCCGACCCCGACTTCTTCAACGTAACGGCCAGCAAACCGCCGCGGCCTAGCTGCGACGGCTTGGTCCCGGGCTACCGGTTGACAGTCAGGAACTCGGGATGTCCACTGCGGTGGGAAGTAACCGCCGTTCAGCAGCCCACGAAACGCAAACCGTGCCGATCGGTTCCGGCAAACTACCCGGCCAACAGATGCGGGGCGGATTGCAACCCCGATGATTTCTATTGCCGGTCCGCGAGCCCCGAGGTGACTACCGACCGGGCGTCGAGTCGGCGTCCTGCACCCCGCGTCGACCGTCGGCCGCGGATTCGCAGGCGCACCATTGGCCCCTGTCCTGCATGCGCCGCCGAAGCTGGGTGCCGCGTTTGCGCATCAGGTGCTGCTTGTACACCTTGTCGCGCTGTTGGGGTGAGAACGCGAAGTCCAGGTTGATCGGCAACCCGGCCCAATCAACCCGGTCGCCGAGCTGGTCGTCTTCTGCGGCGCGCCGCAGCCGGCACTGCAGCGGGCAGATGGCCCGCGCGGTGTCCTCGATGGGCCCCTCGAAATCCAGAGCCACGCCTACGTCCCTCCTCGGAGCAACCAATTGAGTGAATGGTGCAGCGAGGTTGTTTCAGCAGCAGACGCGTGATGTTTCCGGATTATTACGAGTCGGGCGACACCGACGGTCTAGTAGACGTCACGGTGATAGCGCTTGTCGGCGCTCAACGACCGGACGTAATCCTTGGCGGCGTCGGGATCGAGGTTGCCGTGTTCGGCCGCGATATCGCAGAGCGCGCGGTCGACGTCCTTGGCCATGGGGTCGGCCGTGCCGCAGACGTAGAGCTGCGCGCCGTCCTGCAGCCAGCGCCACAGCTGGGCGCCGCGCTGACGCATCAGGTGCTGGACGTAGACCTTCTGCCGCTGGTCGCGGGAGAAGGCGAGGTCCAACTCGGTGAGGAACCCGTCGGTGCGCATCTGCTCGAGCTCGTCGCGGTAGTAGAAGTCGGTCGCGGCGTGTTGCTCACCGAAGAACAGCCAGTTTCCTCCGGTGTGGCCCAGCGCCCGCCGCTCCTGCAGAAAAGCGCGGAAGGGCGCGATCCCGGTGCCCGGGCCGATCATCACCATCGGCGTCTCCGAATCCCGGGGAGGCCGAAAGTTGCTCGACGACTGCAGGTAGACGGCCACCCGATCGCCGGGGGAGCGGTCGGCGAGGTAGGTCGAACACACCCCGCGGCGCGGGACGCCCTGGAAGTTGTAGCGCACCGGTGAGACCGTCAGGTGAACCTCTCCCGGGCACGCTTTGGGGCTCGACGAGATCGAGTACAGCCGCGGCTGAAGGCGTTTGAGGACCCGCAACCACTCGTGGGCCGACGCCCAGACCGGCAGCTCGGCCAGCAGGTCGATGGACTGCCGCCCCCACGACCAATCCGCCAGCGCGCGTTTGTTTTCCGGCTTCAGCAGCTCCGCCAGTTTCGCATCGCCGGTGCGCTCCTGCACGAACCGCACCAGGTCTCGGCTGATGTGGGCGATCTCGATGCGCTCGGTGAGCGCCGAGCGCAACGACATCAGACCGTGCTCACCGACCTCGACCGGGGTCTGCCCGTCCAGGCCGGTGACCGACAACCATTCGTCCACCAACTGGTCGCTGTTGCGCGGCCACACCCCGAGCGCGTCGCCGGCCTCATAGGTCACCGCTTCTTCCGGCAGGCTGAAAACCAAGTGCCGCACGTCTTTCGCCGACTTCGGCCGGCTCAGCACGGTGTTACGGACCATCCCGGTGATCAGCGGATGCTTCTTGCTGTAGGTGTTCGGCTGACCGGGCCGCGACGGCGCGGTGACCGCGGAAGCCCGCGCCGGCGCCGGAGCTCTGCCGTCGCGGCCGACCGACGTGGGTGTGCGGGTCAGTGCCGCAATGACGTCGCCCGTCCACTTGGCCGCGGGGCCGTCGTAGTCGGGTTCACAGTCGGCGCGGGCGGTGATGCGGGTCGCGCCCAGCTCGGCGAGGCGGGCGTCCAGGACGCGTCCGTGACCGCAGAAGTTGTCGTAGTTCGAATCGCCCAGGGCCAGCACGGCATACCGGGTGTCGGTGAACCTGGGTGCCCCGTCGGACGTCAACGCGCGCCACAAGCCGGTGCCGTTGTCCGGGGGCTCACCGTCGCCGGTCGTACTGGTGATTAGCAGCAGTTCCCGCGTCGTGCTCAATTCGGCGGCGGGGAAGTCGTCCATGGCGTGCAGCGCCACCGGCAAGCCGGCCTCGCGCAGTCGCGCCGCGACATCCGCGGCGAGCTCTTCGGCGTTCCCGGTCTGTGATGCCCATAGCAGCACGATGGGTGCCCGGTCGGCGGGCTTGCGCGTCGCTTGTTTGACCGCCGGGGCCGGCTTTGGCCCGGGCGCATCGTTGCGTGAGAAAAGGCCGGCGAGCAGGCCGTCCACCCACAGCCGGGTGTCGGAATCGAAGGGTGCGCTGCGCGGCAGGGTCGGCACCCCGGCCGTCCGTCTACCAGCGTCCGACCGAAGTGCGGTCAACATCCCGGCAAGGTAGGAGCGGCCGGGCTCGTCGAATTCCGGCACGGGTTTCGTTGCCACGCCGAGCAAGTCGGCGAGGGCATCGACCTGTGACACGCTGATTTCCGTTACCTCCGTGACCGCTGGATCCGGTGTGCCGGCGCCGGGTGGCTCTGGTTTGACGCCCGGGTCCGGCGCGGGGACAACGACTTTCGCCAGCGCGACGGCGCAGGCTTTGAATTCCGGTTGGTTCGAGATCGGGTCCACCGCATCGTTGGTGACGGCGTTGATGGCGAGGTATTCGCCGAAGACGTCGTTCCAGTGGAACGGGGCGAAGCAGTTGCCGGGGCGCACCCGGTCGCTGATCGCGGCGGGCAGGACGGCGCGGCCACGCCGGGAGGCGATTTCGATCGCGTCGCCGTCGGTGATCTCCAAGCGCGCGGCGTCATCGGGGTGGATCTCCACGAACGGGCCGGGGTTGAGCTTGTTCAGCTTGGCCACCTTGCCGGTCTTGGTCATCGTGTGCCACTGGTGCGGCAGGCGGCCGGTGTTCAACACGAACGGGAAGTCGGCGTCGGGCATTTCGTCGGGCGGCAGGTGCGGACGGGCGAAGAACTGCGCGCGACCGTTCGCGGTGGGGAACGCCAACCGGGGTGCGCTGCCGTCCTCGCGGACCAGCCGGGCCTGGCTGACGCCGTCGTTGAGGTAGCGAATGGGATTGCGGTCACCGGTGTCCCCGGGCGGGCACGGCCACTGCAGCGGGCCCCGGCGCAGCCGCTGGTAGCTGACCCCCCGCAGGTCGTACCCGGTGTTCGGGTTCGAGAACCGCTTGATCTCGTCGAAGACTTCCTCGGCGCAGCTGTAGCTGAAGGCGTCCGAAAAGCCCATCTCGCACGCGATCCGGGCGATGATCTGCCAGTCGGGCATTGCGTCGCCCGGTGCCGCGATCGCCGGCTGTAGCAGCGTCATGTTGCGCTCGGAATTGACCATCACCCCCTCGGCCTCCGACCACAGGGCCGCCGGCAGCAGGATGTCAGCGTATTCGTTGGTCTCCGTGTCGAGGAACGCGTCCTGGGTGACGACCAACTCGGCGCGTTCGAGACCGGCCAGCACCGTCCTCCGGTTCGCAACGGAGGCAACTGGATTGGTGCAGACGATCCAGCACGCCTTGATCTCCCCGTCGGCCAGCCGGGAGAACATGTCGACGGTGCCGCTGCCGACTTCGGCACGCAGTGTGCCACGGGGGATGCCCCACTGGTCTTCGGTGAAGGCGCGGTCGTCCGCGGACAGGACCGAACGCTGCCCGGGCAATCCCGGCCCCAGGTAACCCATTTCGCGGCCGCCCATCGCGTTGGGCTGGCCGGTGAGCGAGAAGGGGCCGCTGCCGGGTTTGCAGATCGCGCCGGTGGCCAGGTGCAGGTTGCACAGGGCGTTGGTGTTCCAGGTGCCGTGGGTGCTCTGGTTGAGACCCATGGTCCAACAGCTCACGAAATTGTCGGCCGTGCCGATCATTTCGGCCGCCGCGCGGATGTCTTCCGCGGGGACCCCGGTGATTTCGCTGACCGCGTCGGGGGTGTACTGCGCCAGGAAGCCCGGCATCGCCTCCCAGCCTTCGGTGCACTCGGCGATGAATTCGGGATCGGTGTGCCCGTTCTCGACGATCAGGTGCAACAGCCCGTTGAGCAACGCCAGATCGGACCCGGGGGCGATCTGCAGGAACAGGTCGGCCTTTTCCGCGGTGGCGGTGCGGCGCGGGTCCACCACGATCAGTTTCGCCCCGGCCTTGACGCGCTCCATCATCCGCAAGAACAGAATGGGATGGCAGTCGGCCATGTTCGCGCCGATGACGAAAAAGACGTCGGCGTGCTCGAAGTCTTCGTAGGAGCCGGGCGGACCGTCCGCACCCAGCGAGAGCTTGTAGCCCGAACTGGCGCTGGCCATGCACAACCGCGAGTTCGACTCGATCTGGTTGGTGCCGATGAAGCCCTTGGTCAGCTTGTTCGCCAGGTACTGCGCCTCGATGGACATCTGCCCGGACACGTACATCGCAAAGGAATCCGGGCCGTGCTCATCGATGATCGCGCGTAACCGGTTCGCACAAGCCGTGATCGCGCGGTCCATCTCGACGGCCTCGATGGGCTCGCCACGATCGGCGCGAACGTATGCCGATTCCATCCGCCCCGGCGCGCTGAGCAGGTCCGAAGTGGTGGCACCCTTGGTGCACAGCCGGCCGAAGTTGGCCGGATGTTCTTTGTTCCCAACCGACTTGGTGATGTGACGCCGGCCGCTCTCGGGATCGGTTGTGACCTGCAACACCATCCCACAACCGACGCCGCAGTACGCGCACACGGTGTTCACGGCATCGTCGATGGACGCCATGGACTCCCTGGTCACGCACTTCCCTTCCTTTGAGCGCAACGGGCCTACGTGAAATGGTGCGACGTTGATGTTTCGGCACTTGGTATCCGGAGTTTCCCCCGCTTAACGGCTTCCTCTCACCGGACGAAGCGCGTGCGTGAACTCTGAAGAAAGCCACAAATGCCCTGCTCAGCGCGGGTCGTCGTCGACCCGTCGGCCCGCTTTAGGCTACCCGGGCGCCCCCGCGCGACGCCCGCCAGAACGGCGTCTGGAACCAAACAAACGGCACATTCACAGCCTTCGCTAAGCTCACCGAGTGCGTCAGCTGATTGTGATTGCGCTGATTCTGCTGGCCGCCGGTTGCGGCGGGAAGCAACCCGCCACGCCGGCGGCTCCACCGGACAAGTGCAAGGACTCCGACGGGCCGACGCCCGACACCGTGCAGCGGGCGATCGCGTCGGTGCCCATCACAATCCCCGGCACCATGTGGGTGGAAATCGCTCGGGGACATGCGAAGAAGTGCCGCCTGTACTGGGTGCAGATCATCCCGACCATCGCGAGCGAAACCACCGGCCAGCAGTTGCTGTTCTTCGATCACAACACGGCACTGGGCACACCCACTCCAAATCCCAAGCCGTACATCACCGTGTTGCCGCCCTCCGATGACGCCATCACCGTTCAGTACCAATGGTTGAAGGGCAACGATCAGCCGTGCTGCCCCACCGGGATCGGTACGGTGAAATTCGAGATCGGCCCCGACGGCAAGCTAAAGCCGCTCGGCAAGATCCCGAATCAATGACCGTTACGTCAGCTGGTGACCGACTCGGTCAAGTTCTCCGGGTGCAGCATCTCGGCGTAACGCAGCTGCTCCGGAATTCCGAAGCCGTCGACCAGCGTTTGCGCGTGCGGCCGCAGCGCGCGGCACCGATCGTTGATGCCGCGGGTGACGGCTTTGGCCCGCTCGGTGGACAGGTACCGATGTTCGATGTACCACGCCTTGTCGTCCTCGATGACCGACAGCGCATACAGATCGCACAAAACCCCTAGCAATTCCCGGGTTTCCTCGTGGGGACACGCGTCGATGCCGGCGACGAACGCTTCGAGCACCACGCGGTCGATGTGCGCGCCCGCGGCGTGCAGCACGTGATCCTGCACCGAGTTGAACGCGTCGAATTCCGACATCTCCTTGGACTTGGCCTGCAGCCGCCGCGCGACCGACGCCAGCAGATATTCCTCGCGATCCTCGAACATCTTGATCTGGGTGCCGCGGTTGAACAGGCTGCCCTCTTCCTCGCTGTCCTGTCGGGCGTCCACAATCGTTTGGATAATCGCTTCCGCCGCAGTGCGTTTGACGACGCGCTCACCAACGGTGTTGGCGGCGAAGCGCACCCACTCGACCGGGCTCATGCTGCGGATGTCATCGGCGTAGGCCGTCAGCAGTTCCTTGGCCACCAACTGCGTCAGCACGTGGTTGTCGCCTTCGAACGTGGTGAACACGTCGGTGTCCCCGCGCAGGGCGATCAGCCGGTTCTCGGCCATGTAGCCCGCGCCGCCGCACGCCTCGCGCGCCTCTTGGATCGCCCGGGACGCGTGCCAGGTGTTGGCCGCCTTCAGTCCGGCGGCGCGCGATTCCAGCTCGCGCTGCTCGTCGGCGTCGACCGCGTCCGCGGTCTGAATGTCGTGGCACTTGCTGACCAGTTCGTTCTGGGCGAACTGCAACGCGTATGACTTCGCGATCAAGGGAAACAGCCGGCGCTGATGCACCAGGTAGTCCATGATCAGCACCTCGGACTCGTCGTCGGGCGCGCTGAATTGCTTGCGCTGCAAGGCGTATCGTGTGGCGATGTCGAGCGCGACGCGGGCGGCGGCGCCCGCGCTGCCACCGACCGTGATCCGCCCACGGACCAGCGTGCCCAGCATGGTGAAGAACCGGCGGTTCGGGTTCTCGATCGGCGAGCTGTAGGTGCCGTCCGGCGCCACATCGCCGTACTTGTTGAGCAGGTTCACGCGGGGCACGCGCACGTGGTCGAACACGATGCGCCCGTTGTCCACGCCGGGCAGGCCGCCCTTGTATTCACAGTCCGACGTCGTCACCCCGGGCAGGTCGTTGCCGTCGGCGTCGCGGATCGGCACCATCAGGCAGTGAACGCCGTGCTGGACGGGCTTGCCGTCCTCGGTCGTGATCAGTTGCGCGAATACCGCTGCCATGGTGGCCGTTTCGGCCGCCCCGCCGATGTAGTCCTTTCGGGCGGTCGGCGTGGGGGAGTGGATGATGAACTCCTCCGTCGCGGGGTCGTAGGTCGCGGTGGTCTCCAGCGACTGAACGTCGCTGCCGTGCCCCGTCTCCGTCATCGCGAAGCAGCCCCGCAGCTCCAGGCTGATGATCTTCTTCACGTACGCCTCGTGGTGGCGCTCGGTGCCCAGGTTTTCGACGGCGCCGCCGAACAGGCCCCACTGAACCCCGGCCTTGACCATCAGCGACAGATCCGACATCGCGAGCATCTCGATCATCGTGATCGCGGCGCCGATGTCGCCGGTGCCGCCGTGCTCCTTGCGGAAGTTGTCGGCGGCCGCACCGAACGCGGCCATGATCCTCATCTGCTCGGCCACCTTGGTGCGCGCGATCACCGTGTTCGGTGTGTAGTGCGGCCGGAAGAGGTCCTCGCTCATGGTGGAGCGCAGCTGGTTCCTGGTGTCACGCCAACGCCCGTCGAGGGCGTTGCGGAGCTGGTCGGCAATGGTGGTGGTGTCTGACGCCATAACCCGACCGTATCCTGCGCTTCGCACGGCGGGAATAACGACCTGATGCCAATTGGCCTTCACGCCCAGCGCATCCGGTGCGTGGTCGCGCGCCGTTTTCGCCGCGAGCGCGGGCGCGGCGATACCTTCTCCGGTATGGGTCTTCGCCTTCGCGCGGCGTGCGCGTTACTCGCCCTGACGCTCGCCGGCTGCGCGCCGGCGCACCCGCCCGCCCCGGCGGCATCACCGCGGCCGATGCTGACCTATATCGGTCAGGCGCAGGTTCCGTTCGATGAGGCCTTCGACGGAACGATCATCGGCGGGCTGTCGGCGCTGAGCTATGACCCCGGCCGCCAGCTCTACTACGTCATCAGCGACGACCGCTCGAAGAAGAACCCCGCCCGGTTCTACACCGTGCAGTTGTCCCTGTCGGACAGGGGAATTGACAGGGTCACCTTCACCGGCACCCACCCCCTGCTGGACCGTTCCGGTCAGCCGTTCCGGCCGCTCACGTTGGATGCCGCGCCACCGGTCGTCCCGCCCGATCCCGAGGGCATCGCGTTCGACCCGGCGCGACAGCGGCTGTACTGGTCCTCCGAGGGCGAGCGGCTCACGGACGGGCCGGTGTTGCTCGACCCCTGGATCCGGACCGCCGCGCTCGACGGTGCCTATCTCGGCGAGTTCACCTTGCCGGCCAACCTGGCGATGTCCGCGCAGAACAAGGGCCCGCGCCGGGACAAGGCGCTGGAGGGCCTGGCGCTGACGCCCGACGGCCGCACGTTGTTCGCGGCGATGGAGGACCCGGGTTACAACGACGGCCCGACCGGGGGCGACGGTCACCGCGTGCTCACCCGGATCACCAAGTTCGACGTCGCCACCGGCACGCCCACCGCCCAGTACGCCTACCCGATGGAGCCGCCCGTCCCGCCCGCCGAACTCAACGGCGTCTCCGATCTGGTCGCGCTGTCGGACACCACGTTTCTGGTGATCGAACGCGCCGCGGCCACCCCGCCGACCGTGCGGATCTACCGGGCCGAGATCGGCGCCGCGACCGACGTTTCGGCCATCCCGTCGATGCAGGACGCCGCCGTCACCCCGATGAGTAAGACGCTCGCGCTGGACCTGTCGGCCACACCGGGGCTTTCGCCGCTGGACAATGTCGAGGGCATCACGCTGGGACCGAAGCTGCCCGACGGTCGCCAGTCGGTGGTGCTGGTCAGCGACAACAATTTTTCACCGAGCCAGATCACTCAGTTTCTGTTGCTCGCGATGTGATGATCCCGGGGCCGCAGCCGGTAGAGCGCAAAGCCGGCCGCCGCGACGCCGAACAGCACGAGCATCGTCATGTCGAACACCCACCACCCGCTGTAGTGGGTCCACACCTCGGAGTTGGCGGCCAGCGGGTCAACCCTGCGCAGGTTGACCGTGGAAGCCGACGCGGCGAAGCCCCATTGGGCGGGAACGAACCAGGAAATCTGTTGCAGGCCCCACTTACTCGCCAGCTGAACCAGGCTGCCGTTGAGCAGCGCGGAGGCCAGGATCACCGGCAGCACCAGCGGCAGGACTTCGCGGAGCGACTTGCCCAGTGTCGACAGCGCGAGCCCGATCACCGCGTACACGATGGCCGTCACCGCGACGCTGACGTAGAGCTCGACCGTGGCGTTGCGCAGCAACGCGGCCCCGCCGCCGGGGGCGCCCTTCTCGGCGACGACGAGGGCGAACAGGATGGCCGTCAGGATGGCCGCGGCCAGGCCGCGGACCAGGATCTTGGCGGCCAGGTAGGCCACGGTCGACGTGCCGAGAGCCTGCTCGCGCCGGAAGATGCGATGCTCGCGCACGACGGCGCGGATGGTCAGCGCGGTGCCGATGATCACCGCGGCGACGTTGAGGGCGGCCAGAATCTCGAGGGCTTCGTGCGGGTGGCCGCCGCCGGCTTTGGGCCGGGCCAGGCCGGCATCGCCGGGGATCAGCAGGGTCAGGCCCGCCAGCGCGAACGGCAGAATCGCCAAGAAGACGAAATACAGGCGGTCGGCGAACAGCAGCCGGGCGTCGCGGCGGGCCAGCAGCCGGATTTGCCGTTTCGTGGGGGCCTTGGCCGGGGCGGGCGACGGCGCGGCGACCTCGGGCGGGCCCGCCAGCGCCGGCTCCGGTGGCCGGGCGCGAAAGGCGCGGTGCGCCCCCTCGGGGTCGGCGCTCACCCGCGCGAGCACCGCCGACCAGTCGGCGGTGCCGAACGCGGATTCGACTTGGGCGGGTGGCCCGAGGAATGCCGTCGCACCGGCCGAGGTGAGCACCAGCACCTGATCGCACAGGTCGAGATCCGCCAAGGACGTCGGCGGCGAGACGGCGGCCACGACCACGCAGCCGATGTCGGCCTGGCGTCGCAGCATCGCCATCACGTGACGCTGTTGCTCCGCATCGAGACCGGCGCCCGGCTGGTCGACCACGAGCAGCGTCGGCCGGGTGACGAGCTCGACCGCCAGCGCGGCGCACCGGCGCAACTCGGGCGAGAGTTTGGCGATCCGGGTGGTCCGGTGCGGCGTCAGCTCGAGTTCCTCGAGCACTTGGCCGACCACGCGGTCGCGTTGCTCGGACGAGACATCCTGGGGCAGGCGCATTTCGGCGGCGTACCTCAGGGCCCGTTCGACCGTGAGCTGCCGGTGCACCCGGTCGTCGGGCGACACGATGCCGATGCGGGCGCGCATGGACTCCGGCTCGGCGTGGACGTCGTGGCCGTCGACGGCGACGAGCCCCGAGCTGGGCTGCCTGGTGCCGGTGAGCAGCCCGAGCAGCGCGGAATTGCGCGCGGCCGACGGCCCGACCACGGCAGTGAAGATGCCCGGGCGAGCCGCGAACGAGATGCCCGACAGCGTCTCGCGCCCGTCCACGGCGAGCCCGAGCTGGTATGCGGTCACCCCGACGGTGCGGGCCTCGGCGTCCAGCGGCAGGCGATAGGTGGCGTTCGGTTCCGCGGTGCGCGGAGACGGTCCCGGGACGCGCAGCTTGGAGGTGACCATCCGCTCGATCAAGCTCGGACCCTTCGCCGGCGCCTCCGCCGCGGCGGGTGGCGGAATGGGCGGCGCCGGGTCCGGCTGGGCCGGGCGCTCGGGCGCCGGCGGTTGCTGCGCGAGCGCGGGCATGCGCTGGGTGTCGCGCTGGGTCGGAGCCGGCGGACCCGGATCGTGCGGCGCGACCGGACGGGGCGGCGGGGGATAAGCGGCGGCGGGCCGGGGCGCCGGGCGCGGCGCTTGGCCGGGCGGGCCGGCGGGCTGACCGAGTTGGAACGTCAGCCGGGGACCGCGCTGCGGATCACCGATGCCGATCGCCTGGCCGTCGCGAATGGTCACCGTGGACGCCCGCGCTCCGTCGACGAAGATGCCGTTGTGGCTCAGGTCGATGGCCACCCAGTGGGCGCCGGCGAATCGCAGCACCACCTCCGGGCGGGGCGCGGGCGGCGGCGAGGCGACCGGGCCGAGGCGCTCGAGCGCGATGTCGCAGCCCGGTCCGTAGCCGACGATCACGTCGCGGCCGGGCGCGAAATCGAACCTCATCGACCCGACCCATACGGTCAACGGGGAGGCTCTGAAAGCGGAACCCTCGGTCCGCATTGGCCGCCACCTTTCGTCACGCCGGTCAGCTCGGCTTAGTGTCTACCCGCCGGCCGCCGTCCATGCACCGGGGGCGTGCTTGTCAGGGCGCGTTGCGCCGGCCCGCCGGCGACGCGTTCTCGAGCAGCCG
The DNA here is from genome assembly GCF_001667595.1 of Mycobacterium sp. E2989. NCBI lineage: Bacteria > Bacillati > Actinomycetota > Actinomycetes > Mycobacteriales > Mycobacteriaceae > Mycobacterium > Mycobacterium sp. E2989. Next base: position 83,692 of record NZ_LZJX01000030.1, read on the forward strand.
CCGCAGCACCTCCACCGCGTCGGTGAGCACCTGGCGGTCCCTTGGCTCGAGCAACGCCAGCTGCGGTTCGATCGCGGCCGCGCGGTCGGCGCGCACCGCGTTGAGCATGCGCTTGCCCTGGGGGGTGATCCGGATCCGGACCGCGCGGGCGTCCCCGGGGTCGACGGTCCGGGTGACCAGGCCGGCGTCCTCGAGCCGGCGCACCTGCGTGGTCATGGTCGGCTGCGAGCAGTGATCAACGGATGCGAGGTCCCCGATTCGGGCCTCTCCGTGGGCTTCGATCGTGGCGAGCAGCCTGGCCTGCGCGGCGGGCAACGGCATCTGGATTCGCTGGGTGGCCAGCCGGTTGAGCCGCGCCACCACGCCCAGCAGATCCGCCCCCAGCTGTTGAGCCTCGACGTTTGCGGTCTCGACAACTCTGTCCATGCCACCCATCGTTCCATAGCTTTGCTATGTGAGACGAGCGGCGGCCGGGCCGGGCGGGTCGGAAGTCGCGGAGCGGACGACCCGACTTTGCGCTGCCGCCTGGCACAATCGGTGAAGTGAATGCCCGCCGCCCCGTTCGGTCGCGCCATCGGGGTGGACCTCTACAGCCGGCCGAATTGGCGCAGGCCTCGGTGATGGGGGCGCTCTGCGCGGCCATCGCCATCATCGCGGGGGTGGTCCCGTTCGCACAGGGATTGGCGCTGCTGGGCACGGTTCCGATGGGGCTGCTGACGTACCGCTACCGGCTTCGGGTGTTGCTCGCCGCGACGTTTGCTGCCGGCATGATCGCGTTCCTCATCTCCGGGCTGGGCAGTTTCATCGCCGTCGCCAACTGCGCATACATCGGCGGGTTGACCGGATGGGTCAAGCGCAGGGGCCGGGGCACCCCGACGGTGATCGCCTTGTCCTTGATCGCCGGCCTCGCCGTCGCCGCCGCGACCGTCGGCGCGTTGATGGTGCTGAACCGGCTGCGCCACCTGATTTTTGAGGTGATGGCGGCCAACGTCGACGGTGTCGTCGCCTTCCTGAACCGGGTGGACCTGCAGTGGCTCGGTGCCGACGTGAAGCGGTGCTTCGAATTCGGGCTGCATCACTGGCACTGGCTGATGCTCGCGTATGTCACCTACGGGGTGGTGTTCTCGTCGTTGATCGGTTGGTGGGCACTTTCCCGCTTGCTGAATCGGATGGGCAACGTTCCGGACGTGCACAAGCTCGATGCCCCGGATGAGGCCCCCGACGCCGCGATCGGTCCCGTGCCGGTGCGATTGGACCACGTGCGCTTCCGGTACCCCCACGCCAAGCAAGACGCGCTGCGTGAGGTCAGCCTGGAACTTCAGGTCGGCGAACACGTTGCCGTCATCGGCGCCAACGGGTCCGGGAAGACGACGCTGACGCTGATCCTGGCGGGCCAGGAACCGACGTCGGGTTCGGTGCAGCGCCCGGGCGCGGTGGGGCTGGGCAGGCTGGGCGGCACGGCGCTCGTTCTGCAGCACCCGCAGAGTCAGGTGTTGGGCACCAGGGTGGCCGACGACGTGGTGTGGGGGCTGCCGCCGGGCACCGAGGTCGATACCGACCGCTTGTTGCGCGAAGTGGGCCTGGAGGGTTTCGCCGAGCGCGATACCGGCGGCCTGTCCGGCGGGGAACTGCAGCGCCTCGCGCTGGCCGCGGCGCTGGCCCGGGAACCCGCGCTGCTGATCGCTGACGAGTTCACCAGCATGATCGACCAAGAGGGCCGTGACGTCCTGTTGAAAGTGCTGTCGGGCCTTCCCGATCGGCATCGCACCGCCCTGGTGCACATCACGCACTTCGACAACGAGGCCGCGTCGGCCGACCGGACGATCAACCTCAGCGATTCCCCCGACAACACCGGCCTGGTCGAAACGGCTCCGCCCCCGTCGCCGGGCATCAACGCCGGGCGCCGCACCACCAAGCCGGTGCTCGAAATCGTGGGCGTGGCACACGAATACAACACCGGCACGCCGTGGGCCAAGACCGCGCTGCGCGATATCAGCTTCGTCGTCGAACAGGGCGACGGGATTTTGATTCACGGCGGCAACGGCTCCGGCAAGTCGACGCTGGCGTGGGTGATGGCCGGTCTGACGGTCCCCACCGTCGGTGCCTGCCTGATCGACGGCGAGCCCATCCGCGATCACGTCGGCGCGGTGGCGCTGTCGTTTCAGACGGCGAGGCTCCAGCTGATGCGCAGCCACGTGGGGCTGGAAGTTGCCTCGGTGGCCGGCTTTTCGCATCATGACAAACGCCGCGTGGCCGCCGCCCTGGGCGCGGTCGGACTGGAGCCCGCGATGGCCAAGCGGCGCATCGACCAGCTCAGCGGCGGCCAGATGCGGCGGGTGGTGCTGGCCGGGCTGCTGGCGTGTTCGCCTCGGGTGTTGATCCTCGACGAGCCGCTGGCGGGGCTGGACGTCGACAGCCAGCGGGGGCTGCTGCGCCTGCTGGCCGATCTGCGCCGCTACCGGGATCTGACCGTGGTCGTCATCTCGCACGACTTCGTCGGCTTGGAAGCCGTGTGCACCCGGACCCTGCACCTGCAGAACGGGGCGTTGCAGGCGGTGTCGGCCCCCGCCGCGGCCGGGGGTGTGGCGTGACAACGACCTCCGCCTCCGCGCCGGCGCAGAAGCGGCGCACTTCTCGCCCGGTGGTGCTGTTGGTTCCCGTGCCCGGCGGGTCGGCCATTCATGACCTGTGGGCCGGCACCAAACTCCTGGTGGTATTTGGGGTTTCGGTGTTGCTGACCCTGTATCCGGGTTGGGTGACGATCGGGTCGGTGGCGGCGCTCGTGGCGGCGGCCGTCTGGATCGGTCACATCCCCCGCGGTGCGCTGCCGTCGATTCCGCGGTGGCTGTGGATCCTCATGGCGCTGGGTTTTGTGACCGCCGCGCTGGCCGGTGGCAGCCCAATGGTGTCGATCGGCGGGGTCCATGTGTGGCTGGGCGGGGCGTTGAATTTCTTGCGGATCACCGCACTGTCCATCGTGTTGCTCGGCCTGGGCGCGATGGTTTCGTGGACCACCAATGTCGCCGAAATCGCGCCGGCCTTGGCGGTTTTGGGCCGGCCCTTCAAGTGGATGCGGATTCCCGTTGACGAGTGGGCGGTGGCCCTGGCTCTGGCGCTGCGCGCCTTCCCACTGCTGATCGACGAGTTCCAGGTGCTCTACGCCGCCCGGCGGTTGCGGCCCAACCACATGCCGCCGACGCGCAAGGCGCGGGTGCGGCAGACGGCGGGCAACTCGATCGATTTGGTGGCCGCCGCCATCGTCGTGACGCTGCGCCGCGCCGATGAGATGGGCGACGCGATCACCGCTCGCGGCGGCATCGGTCAACTCTCGGCCGCTCCGGCGCGGCCGAAACTGGGGGACTGGGCCACGCTCGCGGTGACCATCGCGGTCAGCGCCGCGGCGGTGGCGATCGAGACCATATTCCACCTCACTCGCTAGCCCGTCGCGTAGCGTGAGCGCGTGGCCGACATTCACCGGACCCGCACCATCGCGGCGCGCATCGGCGACATCTGGGAAACGCTCGCGGACTTCGGGTCCATCAGTTCCTGGGCCGGCAACGTCGACCACTCGTGCATCCTGTATTCCGGACCGGACGGAAACCCGGTCGGCACCACCCGGCGAGTGCAGGTCAAGCGCGACGCCCTCGTCGAGCGCATCACTGAGTTCGACCCGCCCCGCGCCCTCGGCTATGACATCGAGGGCTTGCCCAGCCGCCTGCGCCGGGTGGCCAACCGCTGGACGCTGGAACCGGCCGCCGCGGACACCCTGGTGACGCTGACCAGCACCGTCGAAATCGGGCCGCGCTCAACGCAAAGGGTCGCCGAGCGGCTCCTGTGCCGCGTCCTGGCACGGCAGTCCGCGGTGATGCTCGCCGGGCTCGCGAATCGATTGGAGCATGCCCGTGTCTGATCGCCCCGACGTCATCGTCATCATGACCGACGAGGAACGCGCGGTGCCGCCGTACGAGGCTCCCGACGTGCTCGCCTGGCGCGACCGGACGCTGACCGGCCGCAAGTGGTTCGACGACCACGGCGTCAGTTTCACCCGGCACTACACCGGCTCGCTGGCCTGCGTGCCAAGCCGCCCAACGATTTTCACCGGGCACTACCCCGACCTGCACGGCGTCACCCAAACCGACGGCATCGGCAAGACGGCCGACGATTCGCGCATGCGCTGGCTCCGCCAGGGCGAGGTCCCCACGCTCGGCAACTGGTTCCGCGCGGCCGGATACGACACCCACTACGACGGCAAGTGGCACATCTCGCACGCCGACCTCATCGACCCGCAGACTTCTCGGCCGCTGGCCACCAATGACGAGAACGGTGTCGTCGACGCCGCCGCGGTGCGGCGCTACCTGGACGCAGACCCGCTGGGGCCGTACGGGTTCTCCGGTTGGGTCGGCCCGGAGCCGCACGGGGCGGCACTCGCCGACGCCGGCATCCGCCGCGACCCGCTGATCGCCGACCGGGTGGTCGCGTGGCTCACCGACCGCTACGCCCGCCGCCGCGACGGCGACCCGGCCGCCCTGCGGCCCTTCCTCCTGGTCGCCAGCTTCGTCAATCCTCACGACATCGTGCTGTTCCCAACCTGGTCGCGGCGGGGCCCGGTCAAGCCCTCGCCGCTCGATCCACCCGCGGTTCCCGCCGCGCCCACCGCGAACGAGGACCTGTCGGAGAAACCGGCGGCGCAGATCGCCTTCCGCGAGGCCTACTACTCCGGCTACGGTCCCGCGGCGGCGATCGAGCGAACCTACCGGCGCGATGCGCAGCGCTACCGCGACCTGTACTACCGGCTGCACGCCGAGGTGGACGGACCGATCGATCGGGTCAGGCGGGCCGTCACCGAGAGTGGTTCGGGCGACGCGGTATTGGTGCGCACGGCCGACCACGGCGATCTGCTGGGCGCGCATGGGGGGCTGCACCAGAAATGGTTCAACCTGTACGACGAGGCCACCCGCGTGCCCTTCGTCATCGCGCGCGTCGGCGAGCGCTCGACGCGGCCACGGGTCGTCACGGCGCCGACCTCACACGTCGACGTGGTCCCCACCCTGTTGGCCGCCGCGGGCGTCGACGTCGCGGCGGCGGCCGCCGTGCTGGCCGAGTCGTTCTCGGAAGTGCATGGACTCCCCGGGCGTGACCTCATGCCGATCGTCGACGGTGCCCCGGCCGACGAGGCCCGCGCCGTCTACCTGATGACCCGGGACAACATGCTCGAAGGGGACAGTGGCGCTTCGGGATTGGCCCGCCGGCTGAAGCGGACGGTCAATCCGCCCGCGCCGCTGCGCATCCGGGTCCCGGCCCACACCGCCACCAACTTCGAGGGTTTGGTGATCCGCGTCGACGAGCCGACGGTTTCCGGTGGCGCCGGCCATCTGTGGAAGCTGGTCCGCACCTTCGACGATCCGAGTACCTGGACGGAACCGGGCGTCCGGCAACTGGCGGCCAACGGGCTTGGCGGCGAGGCGTATCGGACGTCCCCCCTCGACGACCAATGGGAGCTGTACGACCTGACGGACGACTCGATCGAAGCGATCAACCGGTGGACCGATCCGGACCTCCATGCCCTGCGTCAGCACCTGCGGACTCGGCTCAAGCACGCCCGCGCCGATTCCGTTCCCGAGCGGAACCGGCCCTGGCCGTACGCATCTCGCCGACCTCCCTCGACACCGCCGTCGACGCTAAGGCGTCTTGTGACGGCCATCCTCGGTCGCTGAATCGCGGCCAGCTCCGCTCAGCCATGCCTGCTGGCAGGTAGCGAGTTCTCCCGCTAGTGGGCCCGGTCGATGGGGGTTAGCCGCGGCGACATCGCTGTCGCAGAGGGCGAGTCTGAGAGGCATCGAGCAGGATGCGCAAGGCTCTTGCATCTGACAAAAGGGGACGTCATGACAGCGATGTACGGCCTGTTCGCGATTGTTCCGATTGTGTGGGGCTGCGCCGGTTACGTGCTGGTGTCTCATCCGGGCACCATGGAGCTCGGTGAGTCTAGGGGCCTGCGAAAGTAAGTTAGATCGCCTTAGGCCGTGCTAAACGCTGCGCTCGTGCCGACCTACGGATGCCGCGGCGAGGGACCGGCAGCATCATGCGCTTTGCGGCGCGCCGCCGGCCCCCCCACCTATCGGCGAGCCTCTCGCGTCAGCTCTCTCGTCAGAACCGCGGATCCGGGCGCGAATTGACCCGCGCCACTTTCGATCCCCACGAGATCAGCTCGGGGCTGGCGTCGTCGTTGGGGATCTCGCATTCGATCAGCACCGGACCGCCCTTGTGGGCGTGTGCTTTCTCGATCGCCTCGGCCAATTCCGCTGCGGTGGTTGCCTTCAGCCCCAGGCCGCCGCCGTCCTCCGCGTTGAACACATCGACCAGACCGGCGTAATCCCAATTCTTGTAGTAGTTGTAGGGACCGTCGTGGATCGCCGACTCGATCACGTACCCGCGGTTGTTGACCAGAAAGATCACGATCTCCTGCCGGTGGCGGATCATGTTCGAAACCTCTTGGGCCGTCAGTTGAAACGATCCGTCGCCGATGACCGAGACCAGCCGACGGTCGTCCTCGAGCCCCATCGCGTAGCCGAAGCTGGCCGGCACGGACCAGCCGATCGAGCCCCACTGCATCTCGATCTCGAACCGGGCGCCACCGGGCAGTCGCGTGTACATGCCGTTGAGCCAGGAGTCACCGGTCTCCACCAACAAGGTGGTGTTGGAGTCCAGCTCTTCCTCGATCTGGCGCCACATCTCGACCCGGCTCAGCGGCGCCGACGGGTCGTCGGTCGCCGGCCGGGGCGCCACCGCTGCCGTACCCCTGAGGCGCTTGTACTGCGTCAGGGTCGCGTCGTTGGCTTGCACCTTCTTTGCGAGGTCGGACAGGAAGTCGGCCAGCGCCACTCCGGTGAACTCCGCGTCGGGGAACCGCACGACCCGGGGCTCGGCGTTGATCATGCGCTTCCGCGGCGGCAACGCGCTGTAGCCAACCGTGGTGTAGTCGTTGAACACCGGTCCCGCGGCCACGATCAGGTCGGACCAGTCGACGATGGCCTGGCACTGCGGGCTGCTCACCTCACCCCAGTAGATCCCGGCGTATTGCGGGTGATCTTCGGGGAAGAAGCCTTTGGCGTTCGGCATCACCGCCACCGCGCAGCCCAGCGTCTCGGCCAGCTCGCGGAAGGCGTCGATGGCGCCGTAGGAGCGCAGGTGCACCCCGGCCAGCAGGATCGGCTTCTTCGCCTGGGCGATGAGGTCGGTGGCCCGCGCGACGGCGTCGGCGAGCGTGCGCGCGTTGCTCGGCTGCCAGTCGGGCAACTCCGCGAACGGAGCCGGAGCGGCACACGGCGCGGCCGACAGGTTGCACGGGATCTCGATGTAGGCGGGCTTGCGCTCGCGCAGCGCGGTGCTGATCGCGTAGTCGATCATGGCGGGCGCGTTGTCGGGGTGCTGGATGCGCACCGCCGCGCAGGTCACCTGGCGGAACACCTCGTATTGCGCGGTGAAGTCGTGCGTGCCCACCGTGTGGTGCAGGATGTGGTTCTCACCCGCGTCGTTGGTGTTGGGGCTCGACGACACCATGATCACCGGCAGGCGTTCGGCGTGGGCGCCGGCCACCCCGTTCAGCGCGGAGTACGCCCCGACGTTGAAGGTGGTGAGCACGGCGCCGACCCCGTTCGCCCGGGCGTAGCCCTCGGCGGCGTAGGCGGCGTTGAGCTCGTTGCAGCAGCCGATCTGCTCGACGTTCTCGTTCTCCAGCAGCTCGTCGAGCAGGACGAGGTTGTAGTCCCCGGGCACCATGAAGTAGTGCTTGAGTCCGATCTGCTCGAATCTTTTCGCGAGGTACTTCCCCACGGTGAAGTCAGCCATGATTGCGTTCCTTTTGCGTTGAGCCACTTGGGAATTGGTCTACTCGGGCGCGTCGATCGGGACGACGTTGATGAGCTTCTTGTTGACGAACTCCGCGATGCCGATGCTGGACAGTTCGTGCCCGTAGCCCGACAGCTTGACGCCGCCGAAGGGCAGGTCCGGCTTGGTCCAGGTGGGGTGGTTGACGAAGACCATGCCGGTCTCGATCCGTTTGGCCACCTCGACCCCGCGCTGCGGGTCCTGCGTGAAGACCGAACCGCCGAGCCCGAAGTGCGAGTCGTTGGCCAGCCGCACGGCGTCGTCCTCGCTGGTGGCGCGGAAGAAGAGCGCGACGGGTCCGAAGAACTCCTGGTAGTAGGCCGGGTTGTCCGGGGTCAGGTCGGTCAGGATGGTCGGCTGCACGAACGCGCCGGTGGTGGGCACCGGCTCACCGAGCGGGATGGCGGTGGCGCCCGCCTCGACCGCGGCCTTGATCTTGTAGTTCAGCTCGTCGGCCGCGCCCTGGCTCGACATCGGCGGCAGGGTCGTCGCCTCGTCGAACGGGTCGCCGGCCTTGAGCTCCGCCAGCGCCGCGGAGAACCTCTCGAGGAACTCGTCGGCGATCTCCTCTGCGACGATGATCCGCTTGGAGGCGACGCAGCACTGACCGCCGTTGTTCATCCGGCCCCACACCGCCCACGGGACGGTCTTGTCCAGGTCGGCGTCGTCCAGCACGATCAGCGCGTCCGAACCGCCCAGCTCCATCGTCGACTTCTTGAGGTTCTTTCCGGCCCGGGCCGCGACGACGCTGCCGGCGCCCTCGCTGCCGGTCAGCGACACACCGCGCACGCGCGGGTCGTCGATCAGCAGGTTGATCTGCTCCTTGGTTGCGAACAGGTTGGTGTAGGCGCCCTCGGGGAAACCCGCCTCGAGCAGCAACCGCTCGAAGGCGGCGGCGGCCTGCGGGACGTTGGAGGCGTGCTTGACCATGACGACGTTGCCGGCCATCAGGTTGGGGGCCGCCACCCGCGCCAGCTGGTAGAAGGGGAAGTTCCACGGCTGCACGCCCAGGATCACCCCGAGCGGTTGGCTGACGAGCATCGCGTTGTCGTTGACGCTGAGCGTGTCGATGCGCTCGGGCGCAAGGAACTTCTCCGCGTTCTCCGCGTAGTAGGCGAAGATGTGCGCGCTCAACGCCACCTCACCGAGGGCCTCTTTGTAGAGCTTGCCCATTTCCAGCGTCAGCAGGCGGGCGAACTCGTCGGGCCGCTCCGTGAGCACCGCGGCGGCACGCCGGCACAACGCGGCGCGCTCGGCGTACGACGTCTGGCTCCACGACTCAAAGGTCTTCTGCGCCTGGTCGAGAAGGTTCATCGCCTCCGCGTCGGTCAGGTCGTCGAAGGTGGCGATCACCTCGTTGTTGAACGGGTTGACGGTCCGGTATGCCATGGTGTCCTCCATCGTTTTACCCACCAGCAGGGAAGCTGCATTTCATCGGTGAAATACAGCCATTTCGAAGCGATTACGCGGCAGGCCCTGCTGTCGCGTGCTGTTAACAGCATGCGGACGGGGTGAAGGCATGTCGTTACGGTCACCACCAAACAGTCATTACCGCCAGCAGGTAATGTGCCCGCCGAGCCGCGTTCGCCCCTGACTGTTGCTGTGGCGCACCACCGTTGGCCGCATCGGCGCGCGCCAGCGCCGATGGCGCGCCGCGCCTCGTCCGAGAGGCTCGACACGCCCCGTCTTGGGGGGCCGGCCGGATGCGTTGCGGCGGGCACGGTGCTAGTCGTGTGGAAGGGGTTTACTCCGCGCCCGGAAGATAGATACTGACATGATGCCGCTCCGGCATCATCCGGGCGCGGGAGATTTCCCGAGGCGATTTTTCACGGGCGCCGACCCGATGGGTAGCCCGCGATGGACCGCTGCGCGGCTGCGGCGATTGTTGACGTCCGACCGGGCTGAGGAGCAAGCCGGCCGCAATAGTCTGAGTGAACTCGCTCGACAGCAGACGGCTTTGCGTCGGGTGGCCGAACTCGTGGCCCGCGAGGCCGACCCCGCGGTCGTGTTCAACGCGGTGGCTGAAGAGATGGCCGACTGTCTGGGAGCGCACAACGCTACCGTGGCCCGCTACGACGGCGATGACATCGTCATTGCGGCGATTGGCCGGCCGGAACCCCAGTTGCCAAACCCGCCGGCGGTCGGTGATCGGTTTCCGCTGGACGGTGATCACGTCGCGGCGATCATTCGGCGCACCGGCCATCCCGCCCGGGTGGACAACCACGACCACGTGGCCGGTGCGGCGGCGGCCCGGATCCGTGACATCGGCATCAAATCCATGGTGGCCGTGCCCATCGTCGTGGGCGGGCGGCTGTGGGGCGTTATCGCGGTGGCCTCGCCAACCGGACCGCTACCGGCCGATACCGAAACTCGCATGGCGGATTTCGCCGAACTGGTGGCGACCGCGCTGTCCAACACGGCGGCACGAGAACAGCTCGATGCCAGCCGCGAGAACTTGCGGCAGCTGGCCCGGCAGCAGACGGCATTGCGCCGAGTGGCCGAACTGGTCGCCCGGGAGGCCGACCCGGCGGCCGTGTTCAACGCCGTCGCCGAAGAGATGGCTGACTGCCTGGACGCCTACAACGCAACGGTGGCTCGGTTCGACGGCGATGAGATTGTCGTCGAGGCCCTCGGGCGCGCCGAGCGTGAATTGCCCAATCCGCCGGCCGTTGGTGAGCGGTTCGCGATGGGCGGGGATCACGTCGCCCCCATGGTGCGTCGCACCGGCCGGCCCGCCCGGCTGGACAGCCACGACCAAGCGGCCGGTCCCACAGGCGCATTCATCCGCGAACTCGGCATTCAATCGATGGTCGCCGTCCCGATCGTGGTGGCGGGAACGTTGTGGGGTGTGGCGGGCGTGGCTTCGCGCTCCGGCCCGCTGCCGCCCGACACAGAGGCCCGGCTGGTTGACTTCGCGGAATTGGTCGCGACGGCGATCGCCAACGCCGCCACCCGGGCCCAACTGCAGGCCAGCCGGGACAACCTGCGCGAGCTCGCCGACAACCTCAGCGTGTTGGCCAGACAGCAGGCCGCCCTACGCCGGGTCGCCACGCTGGTCGCGCGGGGGGTGACGCAGTCCGAGGTGTTTACGGCCGTCGCCGAAGAGATGGCCGGTTGCCTGAATGTGGCCAACGCCGAGGTGCTCCGGTTCGAGGACGACGGGGCGGCGATCGTCGTCGTCGCCTCATTCGGAGCCCCAGGAGTGCCCCACCTGTCAGTCGGTGAGCGCCTCAGCACCGAGGGTGACAACGTCTCGTCGAGGGTGTTGCGCACGCGCCGCGCGGCGCGCATGGACAGCTGGGACGGCGCCCGGGGGCCCATCGCCGAGCGCATTCGACAGTTGGGCATCCGGTCGCGTACCGGTGCCCCGATCGTGGTGGACGAGCGGGTGTGGGGAATAGCCGTGGTGGCGACCAACGATCCCGACCCGCTGCCGCCGGATACCGAGGAGCGCATCGCGGAATTCGCCGAGCTGGTGGCGACGGCGATCGCCGCCGCCACCACGCGCGAGGAGCTGATCGCCTCCCGGGCGAGGATCGTGGCCGCCGCCGATCACGCCCGCCGCCGGCTCGAGCGCGACATCCACGACGGTGCCCAGCAGCGGCTGATCTCACTCGGCCTCAAGCTGCGGCTGGCGGAGGAATCGGTGCCGCCCGAGCAAGATGATGTGAAAAACGTTCTCGCGGAAGCGGTATCCGGGCTGAACGGTGTATTCCAGGAGCTGCAGGAGATATCACGGGGCATCCATCCGGCGATTTTGTCGACCGGCGGGTTGGCCGCGGCGCTGAAGACACTGGCCCGCCGCTCAACGGTGCCAGTCGATCTCGAGGTCGGGATCGAGCAACGACTGCCCGACTCCGTCGAGGTCGCCGCCTACTACGTGGTTGCGGAGGCACTGGCCAACGCGGCCAAGCACGCGCAGGCCACCCACGTGGCGGTGCGCGCGCATGCCACCGGTGAGAGCCTCGCGCTGTTCATCTCCGACGACGGGATCGGTGGCGCTGACGCCGGGAAGGGCTCGGGGCTGACGGGACTCAAGGACCGCATCGAGGCGCTCAGCGGCCAAATGCGCGTGGTGAGTCCGGCAGGCGCCGGCACGGCAATCGAGATCACGATTCCCGTCCAGGCGGGCCAACCGTAACTCCATTCCGCGCTGACTCAGAGGATCTCCCACTGCCGAGCGGCGCAATGTGACGATCTAGACCCGTCGATACCTGCTAGCAGGGGATGACGATTGCCGCCAGCGGCAACGACAGACCCGCTCCCGGACGGCAAGCTTGCTGACGAACGCGGTACACGACACCGTGTCCGTCGAAATCCGTGGCACCAAAGCCTTTTCGGAGAAGGAGCATCATGCACACGTTCTCAGGAGACGCGCAATGACCGAGCAATTGAGCGGCCCGCACAACGGCCTGCACAGCGAGCAGGGCGCCCTGCCCGGGGAACACCCGGGGCGTTCGGCCAACCCCGTGATCAAGGTTCACGACGTGGTCTGGCTCGAATTCGAGAAGCCCGACCTGCAGAAGGCCGAAACGTTCGCGCTGGCATTCGGTTTCAGCATTGTGCTGCGCACCGATAACGAGTTGCACCTGCGGGGCAGCGATCCCGGCGCGCCCTGCGTGCTGATCCGCCGCGGTTCCCGTTCCCGCTTCGTCGGGCCGGCCTTCGTCGCCGCCGAGCCCTCCGACCTGCTGCGGCTGGCCGACGCAACCGGGGCCGCTGTGCGGGCACTACCCGAGACGATTGGCGGGGTGACCGTCAACCTCGTCGACCCCAGTGGCATCGCACTGCGAGTGGTCTCGGGCGTACACGAGTTGCCGGAGCTGCCGTCCCAGAAACCGCACCTATTCAATTTCGGCGCAAGCCATGACACGCTGCGAGCCAACGCGACTCAGCGTCCCCCCCGGGTGCCCGCGCGCGTGCAGCGGCTCGGACACATCGTGCTGCAGACGCCGAAGTACATCGAGGCGCTGAACTGGTACCTGGACCATCTGGGTCTGATCGTCAGTGACTTCTGCTACTACCCGGGCCAGCGTGAGCGCGGACCGGTCATGAGCTTCATCCGCTGCGACCGCGGGTCGGTCCCTGCTGACCACCACACGCTCGCGATGGCATTAGGCCCGACCCACCGCTACGTGCACTCCGCGTATCAGGTCGCCGACCTCGATGCGCTCGCGGCGGGCGGCGAATACCTGCGCGAGCAAGGGTATTTCCGGTCTTGGGGCATCGGTCGCCACATCCAGGGCAGCCAGATCTTCGACTACTGGCGTGACCCGGAGGGCGGCTTCCTGGTCGAGCACTACGCCGACGGTGACATGTTCGACAACACGCTGGAGCCGGGTTGGGCCCCCTTGTCGGCATCGGGCCTCTATCAATGGGGCCCCCCGCCGAGCAAGGACTTCCTCGGCGTTGGTTCACCCGGTGAAGCGGCCCGCGAACTCGGCCTGATGCTCGCGGCGCTGCGCCACGACAACGAGTTTGACCGCTCCGCACTGCGTGGGCTGTTCGACGTAGCCAAGTCCTGAAAACCCCTCACCCAACCCAAACGGAAGGATCCGCACATGTCCATCTCCATCCTGCACACCGCCGACGGGTGGTGGGTGCAAACCGCTGCCGGCGCCGCCCGCATCCGCACCGACGCGACCACCACCGCGCAGCTGCTCGCCGACCGCCGTGCCATCGACGACGCCGTGGCCTCCACCGACACCGTGCCGGTGGCGAACCTCGCACTGCTCTCGCCGGTCACCACGCCGTGCCGGCTCGTGGCACAGGCCACCAACTACGCCTCGCACGTCCGTGACGTCGGGCGCGACCCGGGCAAGACTCCGCTGACCTTCTTCCGCAAGGCCTCCGGGTCGGTCACCGGTCCGTTCGGCGACATCGTCAAGCCCCCCCACGTGCGACTGCTGGACTACGAGCTCGAGATCGGCCTGCTGATCGGCCGCGAGATCCCGGTGGGCACGGAGGTGACCGAAGCCAACCTGGCCGAGTTCGTCCACGGGCTGGTCGTGACCAACGACGTGTCGGCGCGCGACGTGCAACTGACCAAACAGCAGTTCTTCGAGTCGAAGTCGTACCCGACGTTCACCCCGGTCGGGCCCGCGCTGGTGCTGGTCGACGCCGATGAGCTCAAGCGCTTCGGCGACCTGCGGCTGCAGTTGCGGGTCAACGGCGAACTGCGGCAGAACATGGTGGTCGACGGCGACATGCTCTACTCGCCCGTCGAGGCGCTGCAGGCGCTGGCCCGGTTCCAGAAGGTGGAGGCCGGCGACCTGATCCTCACCGGCACCCCGGTCGGCACCGCGCTCACCGCGCGGGGAGTCGAGAACCCGCACCAGATGGATCTGATGACGTTCCTTGCCGACCAGGCGAAGAACCCGAACTACCTGCACCACGGCGACGTCGTGGAGGCCACGGTGGCCACCGACGACGGCGCCCTCGACCTCGGCACCCAACGCAACAAGGTGGTCTACGCATGAACGCACAACTCCACGGCGCCCCGACGGCACTGCCGGACTTCGTACCGGTAATCATCATCGGTGCCGGGCCCACCGGAATCACCGCCGCGACGCTGCTCGGTCAATACGGCATTCCGACGCTGGTGCTCGACCGCCACGAGTCGGTCTACCCGTTGCCGCGGGCTGTGCACGCCGATGACGAGATCTACCGCATCCTGGCCCGGCTGGGCGTTGGCGACGAATTCGCCGCACACCGGCGCCCCGCTCTCGGACTTCGCTTGCTGGACAAGGATTTGCAAGTGCTGGCGGAGTTGAAGCGCAGTCCGCAGCCCAGCGCCAACGGCTATCCGCAGATGAACATGTTCGACCAACCGGAGTTGGAAGCGATGATGCGCGCCAACCTCAAGCAGTACCCCCACGTGGTGTTGAAGGGTGACGTCGAGGTCACGGCAGTCACCCAGAACAGATCCGGCCGCGTCCGGGTCAGCTTCCTCGACCGCGTGCGCGGCGGCGAGCAGTCCGTCGAGGCCGGCTACGTGTTCGGCTGCGACGGTGCCAACAGCATGGTGCGTGCGTCCATCGGTTCACACATGTACGGGCCGTCGTTTCAGCAGGACTGGTTGGTCATCGACGTCGATACGGAAGCCGAACTAGGTCAGTGGGAGGGCTGCCACCAGCTGTGCAGCCTCGAGCGTGCCGGCACGTACATGCGTGTCGGGCAGACCCGTCACCGTTGGGAATTCCGGCTGCTCGACGGGGAGACCGCCGCCGACTATCAAACCATCGAACGCATCGAACCGTTGATCAGGCCGTGGCTGGGCGACGTGGCCGCCGAAGAGTTACGACTCGTGCGCGTGACGGCGTACACGTTCCGCGCGAAGGTGGCCAGTCGCTGGCGGGACGGAAATGTGTTCATTCTCGGTGACGCCGCGCATCTCACTCCGCCGTTCGTTGGCCAAGGCATGGCGGCTGGTCTTCGTGACGCTTTGAACCTGAGTTGGAAAGTTGCTGGCGTGCTTGCCAATTCGCTGCCGGAGAGCGCACTCGACACATACGAACAGGAGCGCAAAGCACACGCCGCGGCGATGATCTTGATGGCCGTGTCGGTGGGCGCGGCGATGACAGGGGGAGGCGCGGCCGGCGACCTGGTTCGGCACGTGGTGTTCCCGCGCGTGCAGAGCCTGCGCCTGCCCGGCACGCGGACCAGCGCCGCCGATGGTGTCGCCCCGGGCCTGCGCAGGTCGTCTCTGGTGGTCAAGTCCCGCTTGCCGGGGCAGTTGGCCGGAACGCTGTGCCCTAACCCGACGCTGGGCGACGGCCGGCACCTCGACCAGGTCATCGGCAACCGGTTCGCGGTCGTCAGCTCCGCACCACTGAGCACCGCGCAGCAGGAGAAGCTCGGCCGCCGCGGAGCGACCTTCATCACGGTGTCGGGTGACAGCCAACTCGGTCGCTGGCTGCGGGGCGGCAGGGCGACCGCGGCAATCATTCGGCCTGATGGCGCGGTGATGCGGGCGGGCAAGGATCTTCAGACGCTTTGCGACGCCGTGCCCACGTTCGCGGTGGACCACGTCGATGTAACCGAGAGGGAACGCCGATGACCGAGCTACTGGTGCTCAATGATGGCAAACAGGAATTGCAGGCGGTGTCGTTGGACGGCGCCCGCGTGCGGACCCTGATCACCGGCCTCGACGAGCGGCCCGACGGCATCGTGGTCGACGAGTCACGCGGCCATGTGTATTGGACGAACATGGGCGCCCCGGATCCAGGGGGCGACCCACGTTCGGAAGTCGCGTACGCCCGCAACGGATCACTTGAACGTGCCGACCTCGACGGAGGTAATCGGGTCACCATCGTGCCGCGCGGAGCGTTCACGACCGGCAAGCAGCTCACCGCCGATTTCGAGGCCGGCGTGCTGTATTGGTGTGACCGGGAAGGCATGCAGGTGCTGTCCTGCAACCTCGACGGCAGTGACCTGCGTCCCTTGGTGGTCGCGGCCGTAGGGGACAAGGAGGCGCGCACGATCGCCAACCACTGTGTCGGCATCGCCGTCGATCTGGATCGTCGCCTGCTTTACTGGACGCAAAAGGGTGCACCAAAAGCCGGTGAAGGCAGGATATTTCGCGCTCCGCTCGAGCTGTCGGCCGGCGTCAGTCCGCAGCATCGTGACGACGTCGAGCTGCTTTACCATGACCTGCCCGAGCCTATCGATCTGCACCTTCTCGGAGGTACGACGTTGGTGTGGACCGACCGCGGCGCCGAGCCGGACGGCAACACGCTCAACCGGTCGACAGTGCAGCCGGTGCTTGGTCCGGCCCAGATTCTGTCTCGCGGATATCACGAGGCGATCGGGGTAGCGGCCCTTTCTGACTCGGAGTTCTATGTCGGAGATCTTGGCGGGGGCATCCGCTATGTCAACGTCGACGCGGGCGTCGATACCGAGCTGGTGCACCTGGGATACGGCCTCACCGGCCTAGCCCTTGCCCACCGGTGACAGCTCGTGCGACGACCGATGGGCGGTGAAGATGACCGGGATGGTGGATCTTTGGCACAACGTGACTCCCGGCCAGGGCACGCTGCTGGGTGGCGCTTTCGTCGTGTTGGCGGGTGTCATCGCTTTCGCCACGGGCTCGCTGGACCGGAGGTCACGGCAGAAGCGATTCCATTATGAGGAGATGAAAGCGCTGTATGCCGACGCGTTGCGGATCGGGCGAGACCTCGAGATCCTCAAGGCGCTGCCACCGCAGGAGCGCAGAGAGCTGCTGACCGAGAAGGCGGAGGCCATCGACCGGGTGATCAGCGAGCTCGCGCTCACCGGCAACTACCTAACCGCGGATCTGGCCATCGCCTACGCCTATCAGCAGTCGGTTCAGCTCGGTGTGTGGGTGAGGGAAGTGGAGGCCGACGACGGGTTGATGGACCGACTGGACAGGTGGTTGCACAACATGCCCGAGGGCCAGCGAGCGGCGTTGAAGACCTACGAGAACGTCAGCGTCAACCGTCGGGATGTGGTGCAGGCAGCGCGCAAAGAACTCGGTTTGTACGTGCCGATGTGGTCACGGCACCGTCGCGTGCTCCGGGAGAGAATCGCGACTGCGCAGTTTCCGCTCAACTGATCCACGGTCGCAACAAATCTGCTATTCGCCAATATGTTTCGTCTTTGACCGGCCTCCAGGCCGACCGGATCGCCACATGCGATCATCTCGTCAGTCAACAGGTGCGCACAGTGGTGACCTATCCGACGTACTGCTGGCGCGGCAACACGTCGGGGCGCATCAACGACCGCAGGGTTGTGCCTTCGGCCGCCGGGGGCTGACCGGGCGCCCCTCCTCTGGTGGAGGGGCTAATCGGTGTGCTTGCCAAGCCGATCGGGGGAGCCGACGGGCCAAGATCGGTTTCGCTGACGAGATTCACCGGTAACGGCCTGGCGGCCAGAGCATTTGGCGACGCGGAGGCGCTCCACGCGGGTGGCACCGACAGGGCTCCGACGGTGGCCGCGCGTCCGAGCCCCACCGACACCGCACCGCCGGCCTGTGGCCAGCCGGCCGAGCCAAGCGTGGTCGCCACCTGGCTGAGTCCCGCGCTCACCCTGGTGAGTGCGGCCGCCGTGGAGTCGGCAGCCGCAGCGCCCGACCCGGACAGAGTCGAGCACGCCGACAAGACGATGGAGGGGACCGTTGCGAAAGCGCTGATCCCGGAATTCACGGTGTCGGGCGCCAACGCATTGTTCAGGTCGCTGAGAATCTGTTGAACGATCGTGTCGACGGAGGGCCCGGCCGCCCCGGCCGTAGCGGCCCCCGGGGATTGCAACCCGGTGGCGTTGGTGTTCCGTTGCGGCGCAGGGAAGGGCGTCAACGACGCCACGGCGGCCGAAGAGCCGGCGTAGCCGTACATGGCGGCCGCATCTTGGGCCCACATCTCGGCGTATTGAGCCTCCGTTGCCATGATCGCAGGCAGGTTGATGCCCAAAATGTCAGTCGCGATGAGCATTGCCAGCTGCGCTCGGTTTGCCGCGATCACCGGCGGGGGGACCGTGGCCGCGAACGCCGCCTCGAACGCCGACGCAGCGGACCGGGCCCGGTTGGCCGATTGTTCGGCCTGCGATGCGGCGGCGCGTATCCACGTCACGTATGCCGCCGCGGCGGCGGCCATCGACTGCGATGATGGGCCGCGCCAACCTTTTCCGGTGAGCCCGGATATGACCGCGGAGTAGGAGACCGCCGCAGAAGACAGCTCCGCGGCCGCCAGCTCCCACGCGGCCGCGGCGCCCAGCAACGGAACCGACCCCGGTCCCGCGTACATGCGGCCGCTGTTGATTTCGGGCGGAAGCGCTTGAAAGTCCATCCGGAATGCCGTGTTCAGCGGGTCGTGGCCGCATTAGCGACCTCGGTGAGGGCGTACGAACCGGCGGACGCTTGCAAGGTAGCGACGAACATCTGGTGGATTACGCCTGCCTGTGCCCCGATTTCCTGGAACAGCGCCCCGTGGGCCGCGAACGCGGCAGCGACCAGCGCGGAAACCTCGTCAGCCGCCGCAGGCACCAGCCCCGTCGTGGGCTGTGCCACAACCGAATTCATGGCGGCCATCGCCGTGCCGATCGCGGCCAGATGTCCCGCCGCCGCGGTAAGATCTTCGGGTTGTGTGGTGACAAACGACATCTGAACTCCCAGTGCGTGATTCGGCCGGCGCGTGAAATCACCGATTGGCGACCTCAACACCTAGCATCGCTGTGGTAGGGGCTGATGTCGTCGGCGCTAGCGGCCCCATGGGATTCCGGCTAGCTGTAATTCTCGAGGTGGTTCAACAACCGCCACATCGGACAGTCACGCCGGTCGAGTCCGCCGTTACTCGCCGAGCCCGAGGGCGCCTCGGATCGCGTCGCCTGACAGGTCCGCCTTCGGAATGAAGGCGAGAGCCGAGCTGGTAGAGACGAGCTCCGCGAAATCCTCTTCGGCATGCGTAGAAATCAAGATCGTTGGCACCTGTGCGCCCGACCCATCGCGGTGCAGCAGTTCGACGATCTCGAAACCGCTTGCCTCGCCGAGATCGATATCGACGAGAGTGACGTCGGGCCTCAACTCCTGTACGCGCCGCAAGCCCTCTGCGAAAGATGTCGCCACCGCCAGCACGCTTATCCCCTGCCGTTCAAGCAATTGCGCCGCCGCGTCGAGGAAGTCCTGATTGTCATCGACAATCACGCAACTCGTCCGCCGATCAGTTCGCACAAGTTCAGTCTGGGGCAGCCACGGACCCGTCGCATGGAAGCTAGCAGGAAATTCGCGTTGCGCCGACTCGCGCTTTCCGGCCACCTGGCACGCGTGTCTGGGTGATAACCGGAAGCCGCGACGGTTGCCAGCGGTGCAGACGGGCGCCGGTCCAGCGGCAATCGTAGACATGACGCCGGACAGGCGCGAGCCGCTGCAGGAAGGTGCATGATGACTTTGCCAGAACAGTCGACCGCCGACGCCCTATCGGCCGCCGAATTCGAACAACGGGTGACGCCGCACATGGCTGAGCTGTACCGCCGGGCCATGCGGCTGACCAGTCAGCATGCCGATGCCGAAGACCTCGTACAGGACACCTTGGTCAAGGCCTTCGCGGCGTTCGGCTCGTTTCGGTCAGGGACAGACATCGGGGCTTGGCTGTATCGGATCCTGATCAACACCCACATCAGCAACTATCGCCGAGTTCAGCGGCGTCCGACGTTGCAGTCGACGGATCATCTTACTGATGCGCAATTGATCACGAGCGCGGCCCACTCGCCCAAGGGCCTGCCGTCAGCGGAGGACCAAGTGCTGAGGCGCCTCGGCCACCCGGGGGTGGCCGCCGCAATGCGCGCCCTTCCCGCGCAATCTCGGACGGCGGTCTATTACGCGGATGTCGCGGGACTGAGCTGCCGGGAGATCGCCGCGTTGATGGGGACTCCGCTCGGAACAGTGGTGTCGCGTCTCCATCGCGGACGGCGCCGACTGCGGTGGCTACTCGCCCAGGCGGACTGCGGCGCAGACTACGGTGACTCTGGGCGGCAACCGCAGATCGCGTGAGGCGTTGAGCGCCTGCTCATTCGGGTCAAGGCGCTTCAGCGGGAGTCCAGGAACGTGATGACCGCCCGCACCCGCCGGTGATCGTCATCGGTTTCCGGTAGGCCCAGTTTGGTGAGGATACTGCGGACGTGTTTCTCAACCGTGCCCTCGGTGACCCATAACCGTCGTGCGATTCCGGCGTTCGAACGGCCCTCCGCCATAAGCTCGAGCACTTCCAGCTCACGCGGCGACAGCGCCGCCAACGGATCATTCCGCCGCCGCCCGGACACCAATTCCTGTACGACCGCCGGATCGACCACCGATGCGCCCTTGGCGATCCGCTGCAGGGTGTCGACGAAGTCGGCGACGTCTGTGACGCGGCTCTTGAGCAGATATCCGATGCCACGGCCGCTGGCCAATAGCTCCATCGCATGCTCGACGTCTACATAGGCGGACAGCACAAGAATCCCCGTGGCGGGCAACTCCTCACGGATCGCGCGGGCGGCCTCCAGGCCCTCGGTGGTGTGGGTGGGCGGCATTCGGATGTCCACGACGACCACATCGGGATTGGCTTTTCGTACCAACGCGAGCAGCTCGACGGCGTTGCCGACCTGCCCCACCACGCTGAACCCGGATCGGTCCAAAAGGCTGGCCAGGCCCTCACGTAGCAAGGTTTCGTCGTCGGCTATCACCGCGCGCAACTGCGCCGGCGCCGTCCCAGCCTCGGCGGTGCTTGATTCCGTTGTCATCGCCTGACCTCCCGGGTTACCACCTGAGAAATCATCTTGCATGGGCGTTTTCTAGCGATCAACCATCGGCGGAACCCCGAATGCGATACCGCGTTCGCAAATCGCGTCATTGGTGTGGAGCACCCGGCTCAGGTGCGCATCCGGTCGATCAGGTTCGACAGGACCACGATGCTTTCGCTGCGCTCGATGTCGGCGCTCGACCGGATGCGCTCGAGCGCCGTCTCCAGGTGACTCATGTCGCGGGCCAGCACGTGCAGGATCGCATCCGATGTGCCGGTCACGGTCGCCGCGCTGACCACCTCCGGCATGTCCACCCACGCCGCCCGCAGCCGATCGGGCGCGATCGTGCCGTGGCAGAACACCTGCACGTAGGCCTCTGTGTTCCAGCCGAGCGCGTTGCGGTCGACGACCGTGGTGAAACCCTTGATGACGCCGGCCTCGAGCATCCGGTCGACGCGGCGCTTGACCGCCGGCGCGGACAGATTCACCCGCTCACCGATTTCGGCGAACGTGGCACGCGCATGCTCGGTCAGTTCGGCGAGGATGCGGGCGTCGGTCTCGTCGAGCCGCTCCATGAGCCCTCTCCCGTCTGAGCGCAACAAATCGATACCTAGACCATTTTACCGCAATAAATCGTGACTAGACACGCAATGATTAGCATTTGATTGTGTCAAGCCCGACAAATACCGTTGATTTATGACGGACCAGCACATCGCGGCGCCCGCCCCGACACAGGCCCGCACGCCCTGCGCCCGCCGGTACGCGATGACACCGCCGGCGTTCTTCGCGGTCGAATACGCGATCAACCCGTGGATGGACACCGCCACGCCGGTCGACGTCGGTCTCGCGCAGGCTCAATGGGAATCGTTGCGCGCGACCTACCTTCGGCTGGGTCACCGGGTGGAGGTCGTCGGGCCCGTCGCCGGGCTGCCCGACATGGTGTACGCCGCCAACGGCGGATTCATCGCCGGAGACGTCGCGATCGTGGCCAGATTCCGGTTCGCCGAGCGGGCCGGCGAAGCGCAAGCCTACGCCGAGTTCATGGCCTCGTTGGGCTACCGGCCGGTGTCCACTCGTCATGTCAACGAGGGGCAGGGCGACCTGCTGATGGTCGGCGAAATGGTGTTGGCGGGCCACGGCTTTCGCACCGATCGGCGGGCCCACGCGGAGATCTCCGCGGCGCTGCGGATGCCGGTGGTCTCACTCGAGCTGGTGGATCCGCGCTTCTACCACCTGGACACCGCGCTGGCCGTCCTGGACGACCAGACGATCGCGTTCTACCCGCCGGCGTTCAGCGTCGCCGCACAGGAACAACTGCTGGCGCTGTTCCCCGGCGCGATCGTCGTGGGCAGCGCCGACGCATTCGTGCTCGGCCTCAACGTCGTCTCCGACGGTCGGCACGTCGTCCTGCCCTCCGCCGCAACGGGTTTCGCCGCTCAGCTGCGGGCGGCCGGCTTCGAACCCATCGGCGTCGACCTCTCCGAACTCCTCAAGGGTGGCGGTTCGGTCAAGTGCTGCACATTGGAGGTGTTCTAAGTGACGATCCTCGACGCCAGGGCCGCGACCCGAACCGAGGCCGCCATCGGGTTGGTCGAACGCTATGCGGCGCACAACTATTCGCCGTTGCCGGTGGTGGCGGCCAGCGCCGGGGGCGCCTGGGTCACCGACGTGGAGGGCCGGCGGTACCTGGACTTCCTGGCGGCCTACTCGGCGGTCAACTTCGGTCACCGTAACCCCGAGATCACCGCGGCGGCGCACGCCCAGCTCGACACCGTCACGCTGGTGAGCCGCGCGTTCCAT
Source organism: Mycobacterium sp. E2989 (assembly GCF_001667595.1). Classification (NCBI taxonomy): domain Bacteria; kingdom Bacillati; phylum Actinomycetota; class Actinomycetes; order Mycobacteriales; family Mycobacteriaceae; genus Mycobacterium; species Mycobacterium sp. E2989. Next base: position 106,606 of record NZ_LZJX01000030.1, read on the forward strand.
TCGGACACGCTCGGCCCGTTCTGCGCCGCCCTCGCGCGGCTGTGCGGCAAGGACCTGGTGCTGCCGATGAACTCGGGCGCCGAGGCCGTGGAGAGCGGCCTGAAGGTCGCCCGTAAGTGGGGCACCGATGTCAAGGGCGTCGCCGACGGTCGGGCGAACATCATCGTGGCCGACAACAACTTCCATGGCCGCACGATCAGCATCGTGAGCTTCTCCTCCGACCCCGCGGCGCGGGGCGGATTCGGACCCTTCACGCCCGGGTTCCGCTCGGTCCCGTTCGGTGACGCCGCCGCGCTGGCCCGCGCGATCGACGACGACACCGTCGCGGTGCTGCTCGAGCCGATCCAGGGCGAGGCGGGGATCGTCGTCCCGCCCACGGACTACTTACCCACCGTTCGCGCGCTGTGCAGCGAGCACAACGCGCTGATGATTGCCGACGAGATCCAGTCCGGTCTGGCGCGCACGGGACACACGTTCGCCTGCGACCACTGGGGCGTGGTGCCGGACGTCTACCTGCTCGGCAAGGCGCTCGGCGGCGGCGTGGTTCCGCTGTCGGCGGTGGTCGCCGACCACGAGGTCCTGGGCGTGCTGCATCCCGGCGAGCACGGCTCCACCTTCGGGGGCAACCCGCTGGCCGCCGCCATCGGCACCACCGTGGTTGCCATGCTGGCCCGCGGGGAGTTCCAGGCCCGCTCGGCGACATTGGGCGCGCACCTGCACGGGCGCCTGCGTGAACTCGTGGGCCGCGGCGTCGTCGAGGTGCGCGGCCTGGGATTGTGGGCGGGCGTCGACATCGACCCGGCGCTCGGGACGGGCAAGCAGATGAGCCTTCGACTGGCCGATCGCGGCGTGTTGGTCAAGGACACCCACGGGTCGACCCTGCGGTTCGCGCCGCCGCTGGTGATCAGCGAGCAGGAGATCGATTGGGCGATTGACCAGTTCGCTGCGGCATTGCGGGAGACATGCGCATAATCAGCTGATCCAAGCAACAGGGGGCGCACTTGCCAGCCAGCTCGATCAGCCTGCCGGAGCAGATGCTGCGGCGTCGTCCCGTTGTCGGCGCGCACGCGGCACGCGGGGCCGCCGACCACCTCAAGCGCAGTATCGGCACCTTTCAACTGACCATGTTCGGCGTCGGCTCGACGATCGGCACCGGGATCTTCTTCGTCATGTCCCAGGCGGTGCCCGAGGCCGGGCCCGGGGTGATCGTCTCGTTCTTGATCGCCGGCGTCGCCGCTGGGCTGGCGGCTATCTGCTACGCCGAATTGGCCGCGGCGGTACCGGTTTCGGGGTCGGCCTATTCGTACGCGTACACCACGCTGGGCGAGGCCGTCGCGATGGGCGTCGCGGCGTGCCTGCTGCTGGAGTACGGGGTTTCCACGGCCGCCGTCTCGGTCACCTGGAGCGGATACCTGAACAAGTTGCTGCACAACGTCTTCGGATTCCAACTGCCGCACGCGCTGTCGGCGGCGCCCTGGGACTCCGAACCGGGCGTGGTGAACTTGCCGGCGATCGTCCTGATCGTGATGTGTGCGCTGCTGCTGGTCCGCGGCGCAAGCGAGTCGGCCAAGGTCAACACCATCATGGTGCTCACCAAGCTCGGCGTGCTGATCATGTTCGTCATCCTCGCGTTCACGGCCTTCGACCTCGACCGGCTCAAGGACTTCGCCCCGTTCGGCGTCGCCGGCATCGGGTCGGCGGCCGGCACCATCTTCTTCTCCTACATCGGCCTGGACGCGGTGTCGACGGCGGGTGACGAGGTCAAGGACCCGCAGAAGACGATGCCGCGCGCCATCCTCGCGGCGCTGGCGACGGTGACCACTGTGTACGTCCTCGTCGCGCTTGCCGCGCTAGGCACCCAGTCGTGGCGCGACTTCGCTGCCCAGCAAGAGGCGGGCCTGGCCACGATCCTCGACAACGTCACCCACGGCAAATGGGCCAGCACGATTCTGGCCGCCGGCGCCGTAATCTCGATCTTCTCGGTCACGCTGGTCACGATGTACGGCATGACGCGGATCCTGTTCGCCATGGGCCGCGACGGGCTGCTGCCGTCGCGATTTGCCACGGTGAACGTGCGGACCATGACCCCGGTGAGCAACACAGTGATCGTCGGGGTGGCCGCGGGGAGCCTGGCCGCATTCGTGCCGCTCGACAAGCTGACTGACATGGTGTCCATCGGCACCCTGACGGCGTTCATCGTCGTATCCGTCGGGGTGATCATTCTCCGGGTGCGCGAACCCGACCTGCCGCGGGCGTTCAAAGTGCCGGGTTACCCTGTCACACCGGCCCTTTCGGTGCTCGCATGCGGATACATCCTGTTCAGCCTGCACTGGTACACCTGGATCGCGTTCGCCGCCTGGATCTCGGTGGCGTTGATCTTCTACTTCGCCTGGGGCCGCCACCACAGCGCGCTCAATGGCGAAACGCTTCAGCGGGACGCGCTATGACCGTCGTCGTCGGATACCGGGCCGGCAAGGTCGGGCTCTCGGGATTGCATCTGGGGGTGCTCATCGCGCGCACCCGCGGCACCTCGCTGACCGTGGCGACCATCGTGCCCAAGCCGTGGCTGACGCCGTCGCTCGCCCGCGTCGACGCCGAGTACGAGCAGTGGGCGGACAGCTTGGCGGCGGAGTCGGCCACCGAGGCCGCCCGCTTCCTCGACGGTCTGGCCGACGGCATTGAGGTCACCTACCTGCACCGCGCGCACGGATCGGTCTCCGGGGGACTCCTCGAGATCATCCACGAACTCGACGCCGACCTGCTTGTGCTGGGTTCGCTGCCCAGCGGTGGGCGGGGGCAAGTGCTCATCGGCTCCACCGCCGACTGGCTGCTGCACGCCTCGACCGTGCCGGTCGCGATCAGCCCCCGCAAATACCGTGCGCCCCAAGGCAAATTGAGCCGGCTCACCTGTGCCTACTCGGCCACTCCGGACGCCATCGACGTGGTGAGGCGCTGCTTCGAATTCGGTCAAAGATTCGGTGTCCCGATGCGGGTGATCACCTTCGCGGTCCGCGGCAAGACGATGTATCCGCCGGAGGTCGGGCTCGAGGTCGAGGATCAGGTGCTGCAGGCCTGGGCGTCCCAGGCGCACGGCATCCTCGAGGAGCTGAAGACCGACGGCGTCGTGAGCGAAGACGTTGCGCTGCACGTGGTTACCGGATGCAGCTGGAAAGAGGCGCTGGCGAAGGCCGATTGGCAGGAGGGTGAGATCCTGGCGTTGGGCACCCGGCCGCGTGGCGACATCCGGCGGGTATTCCTCGGTTCCCGCAGCGCCAAGATCATCCGGGCGAGCCCTGTGCCGGTGCTGGTGCTGCCCGGCTAACGCTGCGCCGCGGCGTTGGCGGCCGCCTGCGCCTTCTTGAGGGTCACCGCGACATCGCCACGACCCAGGAACATCTCATCGAAATACGGCCGCATGGCGTCGCTGCCGGCCGCGAAACCGGCGCCGCCGGGCGCCGCGATGCGCGGGCCGTTGAGCACGGCGAAGAACGGTCCGACGTTCACGCCCCTGGCCGACCAGAAGTCGAAGTACACCGGCTGCGCCGACAGGACGGCCGGGATGGCCGCACCGGCACGACCCAGGAACTCGTTGCCCTCTTTGCTGCCCATCCAGGCCAGGACCTGGCGCACCGCATCGGGATGCTTCGTCGCGGCATTGCCAACCGCGGCAATGCCATTGGTGACGCTCACCCGGCCGGCGGGGCCCGCCGGCATCAGCGCGACGCCCCAGCGAAAGCGGGCGTCGCGGGCCACCGGCGCCAGGTTGTAGGTGCCGGACTGGAACAGCGCCATCCTGCCGGCCAGGAACTGGTTGCGGGAGAAGTCGCCGTTGTCGTTGGTGTCGGATGCCGGCGGCGCGACGTGGTCGTCGTTGATCAGGCCGACGAGGTACCGGAAGGCCTGCACCGCACCGGGATTGTCGAACGCGAACTTGTCGCCCTGCTGGAAGACGCCGCCGGCCGAGCCGATGTAGTTCAGGTAGATGCCCTGCGGGTCGTTGGCGGCGTTGTAGCCCCACTGCCGCACCCGTCCGGCGTCGAAACCCGCGGTGTTTGCGGGATGGCCGTCGGCGTCCACGGTGAGCCGGGCGAGCATCGGGCGCAGCGTCTCGCCGCCATCGGCGCCCCAACGCAATCCGTTCAGCTCGGCGGCGTCGACACCGGCCGCCGCGAGCAGGTCGGCGTTGTAGAACACCGCGATTCCGGCATCGGTCAGTTGGGGAACGCCCCACAGCGCGCCCCCGCGGGTGAACTGATCCACGACCGCCGAATCCCACGCCGCGGCGGAGCCGGCCGGCAGGGCCGTGCCGATGTCCATCAGCCGGCCGCTGTCGGCGTATGGGGCCAGGTAGGCGTTGGACAGCCAGAAGATGTCGTCGGCGCTGCCGCCGGCCACATCGGTGCGCAGCGTGTCGAAGTACGTCGCGTACGCGACAACGCTGGTGTGCACCGCGATCCCGGGATGCGTGCGATTGAACGCCTCGAACGACTGCCGGTACGCCGTGGCGATCTGCTCGGCCCAGACCCGCACCGTTACCACGATTTTGCCGCCGGGGGGCTGGCCGGAATAGTCGAGCAGCACCGCGGTCGCACCCAAGAGCATCGCGACCAACGCGAGCGCGCCGGCCATCAGCGTCGAAAAGCGGGGCCGGTTCATGCTGTGCGCCCAGATTGCCGCGGTGGTCGTGAAGCGGCGAAAATTACAGCCCTGAGCGCAATCTCGACGCGTGAACGGTTCACTTGAGCCCCGAGACGACGATCGACGCGACGATGTGCCGCTGGAAGAACACGAACAGCGCGATCAGCGGGACGATGGCGATGGTCGTCGCGGCCATCACCAGCGTCCACTGGGAGTTGAACCGCGACTGCAAATCGGCCGTCGCGACCGTGAGCACCCGCCACTTGTGGCCGCTGGTGATCACCAGCGGCCACATGAAGTTATTCCACTGTGAGACAACGGTAATCAGCGTCAAGGCCGCGAGCACCGGCCGGCTGGACGGGATCACCACGTGCACGATCACGTCCAGGGTGTTCGCCCCATCCAGGTGGGCGGCGTTGACCAAGTCGTTCGGGATGAGGCGGAAGTGCTCGCGCAGCAAGAAGATCGCGTACGGCGAGCCGAACACGAACGGCAGCACCAACGCCCAGAACGTGTTGCGCAGGCCGAGCTGGGCCATCATCAGATACAACGGCACCACCGTGACCGTGCCCGGCACCATCAACGTCGCGACGTACACCCAGAACAGCGCGTCGCGCCCGGGGAAATCCAGGCGCGCGAACGCGTATCCGGCCAGCACCGAAAAGGTCAACTGGCCCACCAGAATCACCGCCGTCATCAAGGCGGTCACCGCCGCGGCCCGGCCGAACCCGGCCCCGCCCAGATCCGTGTAGTTGGCCAATGTGAAGGGGCGCGGCAGCTGCAGCGGCGTACCCGTGGCGAACTGGTGTGCCGAGGTGAAGGACGTCAACAGGCCAAGGGCGAACGGCACCAGGGTGATCAGCGCGCCGAGGATGAGTCCGGCGTAGATGAGAAGCCGGCTAGGTGAGGTCATAGCTGATCCGTCGCCGGAAATACGCCTGCTGCACCATAGTCACGCCGATCAGGATGACGAACAGCACCACCGCCATCACCGACGCGCGCCCGATCGCCGCCGAGCCGAACGCCTCGGCGTAGATGCGGTGTGCCACCAGGTCGGTGCTGCCGCCGGGCCCGCCGCCGGTCAGCGCGTAGACCATGTCGAAAACCTGTGCGGTGCTGACGATTCCGGTCACCAGAACGAAGAACGTGGTCGGGCGCAGCATGGGCAGCGTGATGCGCCAGAACCGTTGCCACCCATTGGCACCGTCGGTGCGCGCGGCGGCGTGAATGTCGTCCGGGATCGCCAGCAGGCCCGCCAAGAACGACAGCGAGACATAGCCGACGTTGGTCCACACGACGACGGCGGAAACCAGCGGCAGCGCGAAGCTGGGGTCCGACAGCCATTCGATGCTGTGCCCCAACACGGCGCTCACGGCCCCGTCGGTGGGCGCCAGAATCCAGCGCCACAGCACGGCGATCGCCAGCGGCGCGCAGATCCACGGCAGCACGTAGACGGTGCGAAACAGGCCGGTGCCGGGCAGCCGGCGCGCGAGCATGGACGCGGCCAGCAGGCCCAGCACCGTCTGCGCCGGCACCACGATCGCCACGAACAGGGCCGTGACGATCAGCGAGTTGGCGAAGGTGTGATCGGTCAACACGGAGCGCCAGTTGGCCAGGCCCACATACCGCAACGGGCCCAGCAGGTCCCAGCGGTACAGGCTCAGCCAGATCACCACCAGGATGGGCAGCAGCAAGAAGGCGACCACACCGAACAGGCTGGGCGCCAGCAGGGCGTAGCCCAGCGCGGTGGAACGAGGCTGTCTCCTCAGGACGCCGCTGGCCATGCTGGTAATTAAAGCGGGCGCCGCCGGGGTTTGGGGTGAACGGCCGTTACGGTGGACTCGTGACAGCGAACCGGGGGATCGATGCCGACTTCCTCAACCTGCCGCGCCAGGCGCTGGCCGACGCCGCGCTGTCGTCGGCCACCGCGGCCGGCGCCAGCTACGCCGACCTGCGGATTCACCGCATCGTGACCGAGATCGTGCAGCTGCGCGACGGTGAGCTGGAGACGTCGGTCGTCACCCGCGAGATCGGCTTGGCGGTGCGGGTGATCGTGGACGGCACGTGGGGATTCGCCTCGCACGCGGAGCTGGCGCCCGCCGTGGCCGCCGAGACCGCCCGTCACGCCGTGCAGGTGGCCACCACCCTGGCCACGCTCAACCGTGAGCGCGTCGAGTTGGCGCCCGAACCCGTGTACGCCGACGCCACCTGGGTGTCGGAGTACCGCATCGACCCCTTCACCATCCCGGCCACCGACAAGATCGCCGTGCTCGAGGATTACTCCGGTCGGCTGCTCAGTTCCGACGGCGTCGACCACGTCTCGGCCGTGCTCACGGCCGTCAAGGAGCAGACCTTCTACGCTGACACCTTCGGGTCGTCGATCACCCAGCAGCGGGTGCGGGTGCAGCCGTCGCTGGAGGCGGTGACCGTCGACGCCGAGGCGGGCAGCTTCGACTCGATGCGGACGCTGGCGCCCCCGATGGGGCGCGGCTGGGAGGTTTTGTCCGGCGACGAGATCTGGAACTGGACCGACGAGCTGGCGCAGCTGCCGTCGCTGCTGGCCGAAAAGGTCAAGGCGCCCAGCGTTTCCGCCGGGCGCAAGGACCTGGTGATCGATCCCACCAACCTGTGGCTGACGATTCACGAATCCATTGGCCACGCAACCGAATACGACCGCGCCATCGGCTACGAGGCCGCCTACGCCGGAACGTCGTTCGCCACCCCGGACAAACTCGGCACCATGCGGTACGGCTCCCCGGTGATGAACGTGACCGCGGACCGCACAGTCGCGCACGGGCTGGCCACCATCGGTTACGACGACGAGGGGGTCGCCGCCCAAAGCTGGGATCTGGTGCGCGACGGGATATTCGTCGGTTATCAACTCGACCGGGTGTTCGCCCCGCGCCTGGGTCAGCCGCGCTCGAACGGGTGCTCGTATGCCGACTCGCCGCATCACGTGCCGATCCAGCGGATGGCGAACGTGTCGCTGCAACCCGCGAAGGAGGACGTCAGCACCGCCGACCTGATCGGCCGCGTCGAGGACGGCATTTACATCATCGGCGACAAGTCATGGTCGATCGACATGCAGCGCTACAACTTTCAGTTCACCGGTCAGCGGTTCTTCCGCATCCGCGACGGCGAATTGGAGGGCCAATTGCGGGATGTCGCGTATCAGGCCACCACGACCGATTTCTGGAACTCGATGGAGGCCGTGGGCGGGCCGTCGACCTGGCGGCTGGGTGGCGCGTTCAACTGCGGCAAGGCCCAGCCCGGCCAGATCGCCCCGGTCAGCCACGGCTGCCCGTCGGCGCTGTTCCGCGGCGTCAATGTGCTCAACACCCGCGCCGAGGGTGGCCGATGATCACCCCGCAGCACGTGGTCAACCTGGTTCTGGACGAGGCCGCCAAGCTCGGCGGCGCCAGCGAGACCATGGTGCTCGTCACCGACAAGGTGGAGGCGACGCTGCGCTGGGCGGGTAATTCGATGACCACCAACGGGGTTGCGGTCAACCGCAGCATCACGGTGATCTCCGTCGTCCGTCAGGGCTCCACCGCGCGCATCGGCACCATGGTCTCGGCGGAGGTGGATCCGCGGGTGATCCCCGAGCTGGTGGCGGCGTCCCAGGAGGCGGCCCGCTCGGCGCCCGAGGCCGGTGACGCCGCGCCGCTGCTGGCCGACACCGGCGTGCCCGCGGACTGGAACGCACCCGTGCCGGGCACCGGGCCGCTGGTGTTCGCCGAGGTCGCCGACTCCCTCAGTCGGGGCTTTCGCGGCACCGACCGGCTGTATGGCTTTGCGCACCATAGCGTTTCGACCACGTTCTTGGCGTCGTCGACCGGGGTGCGGCGCCGCTACACCCAGCCCGCCGGGGCGGTGGAGATCAACGGCAAGCGCGGCGACGCGAGCGCCTGGGCGGGCATCGGCACGCCCGACTTCGCCGGTGTGCCAATGGATTCGCTGCTCGAGGAGCTGTCGATGCGGCTCGGCTGGGCCGAACGCAGCGTGGAGTTGCCCGCCGGCCGCTACGAGACGATCATGCCGCCATCGACGGTGGCCGACATGATGCTCTACCTGGCGTGGTCGATGGCCGGCCGTGGCGCGAGGGAGGGCCGCACCGCGTTCTCGGCGCCCGGCGGCGGGACCCGGGTGGGGGAGAAGCTCACCGAGTTGCCGTTGACGCTGTTCTCCGATCCGATGGCGCCCGGCCTGGCATGCACACCGTTCGTCGCCGTGAGCAGCTCGTCGGAAACGGTGTCGGTCTTCGACAACGGCATGGAGATCGGCCAGGTGGACTGGATCCGCAACGGCGTGATCAACGCGCTGGCCTATCCGCGGGCGACGGCCGCCAAATTCGACGCCCAGGTGGCGGTCGCCGCCGACAACCTGGTGATGACCGGTGGCTCCGTCGACCTGGCCGACATGATCGCGGCCACCGAACGCGGCCTGCTGCTGACCACGCTGTGGTACATCCGCGAGGTCGACCCCACCACGCTGCTGCTCACCGGGCTGACCCGCGACGGCGTCTACCTCATCGAGGACGGCGAGGTGACCGCGGCGGTCAACAACTTCCGGTTCAACGAGAGCCCGCTGGACCTGCTGCGGCGGGCCACCGAGGCCGGGGTGAGCGAGAAGACGCTGCCGCGGGAGTGGGCGGACTGGGCCACCCGGTCGGCAATGCCGTCGCTGCGGATACCGGACTTCTATATGTCGTCGGTGAGCCAGGCGCAGTAGGCGATTGCCGCGGGGCGGGCCGCGTTCTAGCGTGTGACGGATGGCGGCTCCGGTTTCGGTTCGGAAAGATCAGCTCACGCGGTTGGTGTCCCTGTTTCCGGGTGACCCGGCGGCCGCCCGCATCGCGGGACTGATCCGGCGGGTGTGTGCGGAGACGCTGTCGCTGCCGCCGCTGCCCAGCCCCGTCGAGGTCGGCGCGCCCGAATCGGACGCGGAAGTCGTGGTCGCCGAGTTCGCCGAACAGTTCAGCGCCGATGTCTCGGCGATCACCGGCGACCTGCGATCCCGCCTGATCAAGCAGCTGGGCGAGGCTGCCTTCGGCGTGGCGGTCGGAATGTATATCGCCGACTTCGTTCCGCGGGTGCGGGCCGGGCTGGAAGCGCTCGGCGTCGGCTCGGAGTACCTGGGCTGGGTCGACGGCGTCGTCGCGTGGGACGGCGTCACCGAGCCGTCGGGTCCGGTGTTCAACGACTTCCTGCCCGCGGTGGCGCGCATGCGGGCGCTCGACCCGGTCACCGCCGAGCTGGTCCGGCTGCGCGGGGCGGTTCAGCACAACTGCCGGCTGTGCAAGTCGCTGCGGGAGAGCACCGCGCTGGATGCCGGCGGTTCGGAAACGCTGTACGACGAGATCGAGCGCTTCGAGTCGTCGAGTGTGCTCGACGACCGCGCTAAAGCAGCGCTGCGCTACGCCGATGGGCTAATTTGGACCCCTGCGCACCTCGCCGTCGACGATGCCGCCGAGGTGCGCTCCCGGTTCTCCGATGCCGAGGCCGTCGAGCTCACCTTTGACATCATGCGGAATGCAAGCAACAAAGTCGCCGTCGCGCTGGGCGCCGACGCGGCCCGGGTCCAGCAGGGCACCGAGCGCTATCTGCTCGACGCCGACGGGCAGACCGTCTTCAGCTAAGAGTCATCTGCGGCCGACGTGGTCGCTGGGCCGGGGTGCTTAACCACTGGTCATGAGGCTATTCACGGTGGCAGGCACGGTCGGCCCGCGTGCATCCGCCGGGCTCTTGCGGCCGGTACGAAGTAGCGAATGTTAACCATTCGTACACGATCACGCAAACAAAAGTTCCCCGCTCAGGCCGCTGGCACTGGCTAAATTTATGCCCGACGCCGAAACTCATATGTGAACTCATATGTGCCGGTGATCTCAGCTGGCAGCGACGCCTGATTTGACGGCTAGCTGTCGCCACATCACAGCTTGATTTGCGTCGGAGAGCCCACCGCTCACACGCAGAGGGAGGACCGGAGATGACGACCACCCGCTCACGTTTGCGCACGCGAGTGTCCTCGGTCTGTGCCGCCGGCGTCGCGTTGGGAGCCTCGATGCTCGGCGGCGCCGTGCTGTCCGCGCCCCAAGCGTCGGCGTCCTGCAATCTCAGCCCGAAGGACGACCAGTACATCCAGCTGCTCGCACAGAACAAGATGGTGCACAACGCCGACTTCAGCGATTGCACCGAGGCTGCCGAGGGGCGTTGGTTCGCCGACCAGGTGCGCAACCACCCCAACCCGTTCGGTGAGGCCCAAGAGCTGGTCAACATGATCACCAACACGACGTCGATGAACCAGGCCCAGGCCGAGTGGGAGGTCGAGTCGGCCATCTACGTCTACGCGCCGGACATGATCCCCAAGATCAAGGACCAGGCCGCGCACGCGAACTGGCCGTCGGAGTAGGCCCGCCAGCTAACTGTGGAGTACGGCACCGGCAGCACTGAGTGCCGGTGTTGGGCCATTGCGCTTACCGCTGGCCCGCTGATCGGATATCCAACTCGCACTGGCGTTTTCGTTGACTGCCGTTCATCGATTGTTTGACGAACGAGTCGTTTGTCACGCTCGTTGCCGGTGGTACCCGGTGTTCGGCGCGAAAGGAAATTGGCAAATTCCACGATAAGGGGGACGTGAAAGTGAGGAGCACACGATCGCGCGCGCAAGCACTGGCGGTGGGGGCCGCCGGCGTTGCGCTGGGGGCGGCGATGGTGGGGGGTGCCGTAATGTCGGCGCCGCACGCATCGGCGTCGTGCAACATGAGCCCGGCCGACGACCAGTACATCAAGCTGCTGGCGCAGAACAAGATGGTGCACAACGCCGATTTCAACGATTGCAGCGAGGCCGCCGAGGGACGCTGGTTCGCCAGCCAGGTGCGGTCCAACCCGAATCAGTTTGGCGAGGCCCAGGAATTGATCAACATGATCACCAGGACCACGCCGATGGACCAGAAGCAGGCCGAGTGGGAGGTCGAGTCGGCGATCTACGTCTACGCGCCGGACCTGATCCCCCGCCTCAAGGACCAAGCCGCGCGGCAAGCCCCCGGGCAGCCGGCCCCAATCTGATGCCCTGACGCCCTGAATGCCCGCCGCCGCTCCTTCGAGTGCGGCGGGCTCCGCATGCCCGGCGGACGATGACCACGCTTTGGGCTACGGTTTCCTACGGAACATCCCCAGGGGCGGTAGCTCAGTTGGTTAGAGCCGCGGACTCATAATCCGTTGGTCGCGGGTTCGAGCCCCGCCCGCCCTACCAGGCGTTTGTATGACCTCGGCTGATGCTTGACTTTTTGGCTTCGGGTGATGCCTGACAGTGTTTCGGTTGATGCTTTACACCGGTTGCGGTTGATCCTTCACACTCCCGAGATGAGGGAGTTGAGCGTGGCCGAGCAGAGGTATCAGGCCGTGTTGGCGGTTCAGTGGGTAAGCACCTTCGGTGACGGGGTTTACGATCCGCACACCTACACGACCACGTTCACCGTCACGCCGGGAAGTTGAGGAGGCACAGATGCGCGCCGTCACCCGCTTGGCCATGCAGATGCTATCCGTCGTTTGCGCGTTGACGTGCCTTGCCTGTACGACACCGAAGCATGCCGCTGCGCAACCGGGCGACTTTCCGGACCTCGGCGGTTTCGCTCCGGTACCGGCCGAGAATTACATCGAACCCCCGTCGAGAGGCCTTCAGTACGCGCACTTTTCGACCCCCTACAACATTCAATGCTGGTTCGAGGCCGCAGAGCCAGTACCGGCTTGGCACTCGCAAGACATCAACTGCCTCGGAGACATGCCCGATGCAAACCCTTGCGCGGTCGCCAAGGCAAGCCCCGGTTCGGGGCCGGCATACGTCATCAACAAGACGGGCGACAACTGCGGCGCGCCCTACACGCGCGGACTGCTGCTGAATGTGGGACAGAAACTGACCTACCGCGACGCCACGTGCGCGGTGGGCGCCGACCACCTGGTGGCATGCCTCGATACCTCGCACGGTCAGCATGGCTTCGTGTTCAAGCCGTCGGGCAGCACTGCGTTTTAACGAACTTCCGTGGGCGATGACCAGGGTGTGTAGCGTCGTTTGGCTCATCACCATTTCCTGATTCAACAGAAGTCGCGCAAAAAGACTTGACGGAATAGACACGCGCGTACGCTGAAGAGCGCCTCGGGCACAGTCTCGACAGAGCGGAGTACGTCATGTCTGGTCTCGGCAAAATTTTCATCGCCCTGGTCATCGCGCTCACCCCCCTGGCCGCCTCGGGATGCGCCACCAGCTGCACGCCCGGTGCGCCCAGCTGCTTCATAATCTAGCCCGCCCGGCTGCCCAAACCGCCTCCCGCGCAGGGGTGGTCGGCCAACGTCGCGCCCAACGCGGGAAATTTCTTAAGGCGGAATCCCTTCCGCCGAAACGGCTTACGCCAGTAGCGGCGCCAGCTCGCTGCGGGGCACCGCGACTTGGTGGGGCCCGGCGTTGTCGTGTACCACCTGGTCTTGGCCGAAGAAGAAGATCACCGCGTCGTTCGTGATCGCGAAGTTCTGGTAGGTCTCCTCGTCGAGTTCGGCATCCGGCGCATCCAACTTGCGTCGGACGATCGGGTCGAGCACCTCGAGCGGTCTCGTCCCGGGCTTGAACAAGGTGTCGAAGGTGATCGGGACGCGCTTGGCGAGATCGAAGTTGAACGCCCGGAACGTGGTGTTCGGGTGGCCCTCGTGGGCCAGGCCGGTGTCATTGTCGATCGTGAGCACCAGGCTCTGGGTGCCGGAGCCCGGCGCCCCCGAACGAAACGTCTTCGCGGTGACGGCGTAGAGGTATGGCCGGCCCCGCTTCTGGCCCGGCCCCACCTGGGTGACCCAGTCGATGAAGTCATCGCGGTTGCGTTTGAGGAATGCGGCCACCGAATCTATCTCCGGGTAGTCGATGGGAAAGCTCATCTCGATCGTGTAGGTGGGCGTGGCACTTCGCACATGGCAGATCCCGTCGGGACCCACGGTTCCGTCGAGATCGGTGCACGCGCTCCGCCCTTGCAGCGCAACAGATGTCGTGGTCGTCGTGGTCTGTCGGACGACGCTTGACGTGCCGCACCCCGCCGCGCCACCGATCAACGCCGCGGCCGCAATCCCGGCCAGCACACCCCTCACGGTGACCATCATCGGGCCGGCAGCTTGAGGATGCGGAAGTGGGAGCTGTCGTTGAGGTACACGTTGCCTCCGCTGTCGACCGCCACACTGCCGGGGTTCTTGAGGTTGTGGAACGGTAGCACCGTCGGGGTGCTCGCGCCTCTATTCAACTTCAGTACCCGGTTGGCGCTGAAGTCGGTGACGTAGACGTTTCCGCCCCTGTCCACCGCCACATCGCCGGGTAGCTGGAGGTCGGTGAACGGCAGCACGCTCGGGCTATCGGCGCCGGGTGCCAGCCGCAGCACGCGCTTACCGCCGGAATCGACGACGTAGACGTCGCCGTTGGCATCCACCGCCACGCCGCCGGGATGAATGCCGTTGAGCGGCAAGGCGGTCGGAATACTTGACCCCTGCGCCAGGCGCAGCACCTGCTGGGTGCCCGAGTCGCTGACGTAGGCTGTGCCGGCGGTGTCCACCGCGAGGCCCACGATCACGTCGAGACCCGTGAACGGTAGGACGGTGGGCGTCGCGCTGCCGGGCGTCAGCTTGAGCACCCGCTTGTGGTGACCGTCGGTGACGTAGAGGTTGCCGGCAGCGTCGATCGCCGCGTGCAGGGCCTGACCGAGATCCCGGAACGGCAGCGGCGCTGGGTGATTGGTGCCCGCGGGCATCTCCCACACCTGCCCGTAGTGCAAGTCGAGCACGTACACGTTGTCCGCGGCGTCCACCGCCACGCCGGCGAGGTGGTTGATCAACTTACCGAACGGCAGCTCGACTTGCGGGCCATAGGTCACCGCGTGAGCGGCGCTGGCGGCCACGGGCGCCCCGGGGATCGTTGTGGAGCATCCGCCGGATACCACTGCGGCCGTGGCGATCCCGACCGCGAGAGCGATCGACGCGGTGCGTCTGTGGCCCCGAGCAACTTTCGTCATGCCAGTTGCCCTCACCGCTGGCCCGGGTAGGGCACCGCGCTGATGACGCCGCCGCCGTTGACCGTCGGCCCGAGCAGAACGGTTGAGGTCCCGGCCGCGGGGTTGTAGTCGATCAGCGACTGGCCGCTTCCGCATCCAGCCCTCCCTTGCAGGTTGAGGTCGCCCCCGTTGACGCCGACCACGACGACGCTGCGGCCCTTCACGCCCGCCACCGCGACGGGTGCCGTCGTTCCGTCGCCGTTGAGCTTGGCGAGATAGATCACCCCGCACGCGCCCGCTGCCTGCACAAACGTCCCGGCCGGGAGTTGCCAGGCGTTCAGGTCGCCGTAATCGGGGCCTTTGCCGTTGGTCGGCGCGGTGAGGGCGGTCGGGGCGCCGCCGTCGATGGGCACCAGCCACAGCCGCGACGCGCAGCGGGTGAGCGCGACCGTCGAGTCCGGGTCCCACCACCGCATCGGCGTGCAGTCGATCCGGCACGCGTTGGACGTGGGTAAGACCCGCGACTGGATGCACGCCCTGTTCGCCAA
>NZ_LZJX01000031.1:0-736 GCF_001667595.1 Mycobacterium sp. E2989
ATGCTGGCGTCGCGGGCGGGCCTGGTGATGGATCCGGGCTCGAAGGTCACCTACAACGGCGTGGAGATCGGCCGGGTGGGCGACATCTCCGAGACCGTGCGCGACGGCAAGCCCGCCGCGAAATTCACGTTGGAGGTGTATCCCCGGTATCTCAATCTGATCCCGTCCAACGTGAACGCCGACATCAAGGCGACCACGGTGTTCGGCGGCAAGTACGTGTCTTTGACGACGCCGAAGAACCCGTCGCCGCAAAAGCTCAACCCGCACACCGTGATCGACGCGCGCACGGTGACCACGGAGATCAACACGCTGTTCCAGACCGTCACCTCGATCGCGGAGAAGGTGGACCCGGTCAAGCTGAACCTGACGCTGAGCGCGGCCGCCCAGGCGCTGACCGGGCTGGGCGACAGGTTCGGCCAGTCGGTGGTCAACGCCAACGCGATCCTCGATGACGTCAATCCGCAGATGCCCCAGGCGCGCCACGACATTCAGCAGCTGGCCGGGCTGGGCGACACCTACGCCAACGCCGCGCCCGACCTGATCGATTTCCTGAACAACGCGGTGGTCACCTCGCGCACCATCAACGCGCAGCAGAAGGATTTGGATCAGGCGCTGTTGTCGGCGGCCGGGTTCGGCAACACCGGCGCCGACATCTTCAACCGGGGCGGGCCGTACCTGGCGCGCGGGGCCCAAGACCTGGTGCCCACCGCGCAGCTGCTGGACACCTACAGCCCGG
>NZ_LZJX01000032.1:0-1751 GCF_001667595.1 Mycobacterium sp. E2989
CTGCGGGTGCGGTTCGGCGGCGAAACCTACGACGAAGACGGCCCGTCCGGCTGGTCGATGCGGCTGAACGTGATCGACCCGGCCCCGGACCGGCCGTGGCGCCGCCTTCGGTTGTCACAGTTGATCATCGGGATGTCCGCGCTGGTGGCCATGACGGCGATCGGCGGTGTCGCCTACACGCTGACCGGCATCGAGAACCGTCAGGCCCCGCCGGCGCCCAGCGTCGCGCCCCGGCCCGCCCCGCCGGCCAGCCCGCTGGTTCCGCGCACCGTCGCGCCGCCGCCCCCGACGGCCGTGCCGGTCCCGCCCAGCGCCGCGCCGGTGCCCAGCCCGGCGCCGCCGCCCGAACCGCCGCCGTCACCGCCGCCACCGCCGCCGGTGGTGGTCACCACGCAGGCGCCGCCCGTCTACACCCCGCGGCACACCGCGCCGCCGGTGACCCAGGCGCCGACGACGACGGCCATGACGACGCCCCCGCCGCCGCCGACCACGACCGAGAGCGAGCCGCCCCCGCCGTCGACGACGACGACCACCAGCACGACGGTGCCGATGACCACCCAGTGGATCCACGTGCCGCTGTTGCCGGTGCCCATACCGGTCCAGGTTCCGCAGACGCAGGCCCCGCAGGCGCCGGCCCCGCAGTACACCCCGTACCCGCAGTACCCGCAGTATCCGCAGAACTCGCAGAACCCCTTCCTGAGCCCGGGCTACTAGCCGCGAGAACCCGCTGCCGAGCGCGTCCGCGCCCGCGCGGGTAGCGTGGAATGCGCCCCGTCGGGCGGGGTTTATCCGGTATTGCCTCATGGGGGGCCGGAACAAGTCAGCGAGCAAATCAGCGGACTGCGGAGGCATGCGTGGACATCGTGCTGGGGGTTTCGATGGCCCCCGAAACGGTGCGCCTGGTGGTCATCGAGGGCCAGAACGCCGACGGCGTCACCGTCGAACAGGACGAGTTCGAGGTCGCCGCCGGCACGGACCCGGGGGCCGCCGGTGCGGTCGAGCAAGTGCTGGCGGCGATCGAGGGCACCCGCGAAGGCGCGCTCGCCGGCGGCTACCACCTGGAGTCGACCGGCGTGACCTGGACGGACGCCGCCGGTGTCGGCGCGCTGCGGGACGCGATGGCCCGCCAGGGCATGGGCGGCGTGATGCTGGTGTCCCCGCTACTGGCCGCGGCCGCGCTCGCCCAGACGTTCGGCGCCGCGCTCGACTACGAACGCATCGCGATGCTGTTCGTCGAGCCGGCGGCGGCGACGCTGGCCGTGGTCGACGTCGCCGACGGTTCGATCGTCGACCTGCACCGCCAGCAGCTGGCAGCCCCCCAGCGTTCGATTACCGCCGAGTTGGCGGCGATGATCACCGGCCTCACCGAACGGGGGACGCGCGCGGACGGCGTCTTCCTGATCGGCTGTGGCACGGACATCGTCCCGGTCAAACCCGCGCTCGAGGCGGCGAGCCCGGTCGAGGTGACGGCGCCGGAGGAGCCGGAGATGGCGCTGGCCCGCGGGGCGGCGCTGGCCTCGGCGAACGCGCCGCTGTTCGCCTCGTCCACGGCGGCCCTGGCCTACGCGCTGGACCCCGGCACCGGGGAGTTGAGTCCCCGTGCGGTGGCGCCGACCTACCTCGACGTCTGGGGCAACGCGGACGCCGGCGTGCTGGCCTACAGCGCCGTCGGCGACGAGGACGAGGTCGTCCCCCGCAGGCGCCGGCCGATGTTCCTCGCCGGAAGCGGGCTGGCCGCGATCGCCGCCGCC
>NZ_LZJX01000033.1:0-6187 GCF_001667595.1 Mycobacterium sp. E2989
GTTCGAGGCCGGCGGGGCGGCGACGAACCTGTTGACGGGCGCCTGCCCGGGGACGGCGGTGACGTTCTGCGGCGCCGGTACGGCGGGGGCGGGTGCTGGTGCGGGGAGCACCGGGTCCGCCGATGCCTGGGCGCCCGTGACAACCGCCATGCCGAGCAGGCCGGCGACGAGACCCCCGAGGAGCGCACGGTGGGCGCGGATGTTCTCAATCATCTCCGTCGGTCCTTCCAATGGCGCACTGCCAGCAGCCGTCGATAGTGGCTGACTGTAACTAGAGGTCAAAGGCGGTGAATAGGCTCGAAATACACCTGGGATGAAGCTCTGATCGGTGCGCAACGGAACCGAGATCATCCTGTGGCCCGGCGGGCTGGCCGGGGGACCCTTATACCCTGTTCAGGTGACCGAACCCCCGACCACCGCCGCGGATGCCAACTTCGGTGTCGTTCAGACGGACGCCGACGCCCCGACGTATCGCTACACCGCGGCGCTGGCGGGGCGCATCGAAAGCGCCTGGCAGGAGAACTGGGCAAAGCTCGGCACATTCAACGTGCCCAACCCGGTCGGTTCGTTGGCCCCCACGGACGGCACTCCGATTCCCGCCGACAAGTTGTTCGTGCAGGACATGTTTCCGTATCCGTCGGGCGAGGGCCTGCACGTCGGCCATCCGCTGGGCTACATCGCCACCGACGTGTACGCCCGCTACTTCCGGATGACCGGGCATAACGTCCTGCACGCGTTGGGTTTCGACGCCTTCGGGCTGCCCGCCGAGCAGTACGCCGTGCAGACCGGCACCCACCCGCGGACCCGGACCGAGGCCAACGTCGTCAACTTCAAGCGTCAGCTGGGCAGGCTGGGGCTCGGCCACGACAGCCGGCGCAGCTTTTCGACCACCGACGTCGAGTTCTACAAGTGGACGCAGTGGATCTTCCTGCAGATCTACAACGCCTGGTTCGACACCGCGGCCCGCAAGGCCCGACCCATCGCGGAGCTGATCGCGGAATTCGACTCCGGCGCACGGCGCCTCGAAGACGGCCGGGAGTGGGCCACCCTGTCGGCGGGGGAGCGGGCCGACGTCATCGACGGCCACCGACTGGTCTACCGCGCGGACTCGATGGTGAACTGGTGCCCCGGACTGGGCACGGTGCTGGCCAACGAAGAGGTCACCGCCGACGGGCGCAGCGACCGCGGCAACTTCCCAGTGTTCCGGAAACGATTGCGGCAGTGGATGATGCGGATCACCGCCTACGCCGACCGCCTGCTCGACGACCTGGAACTGCTGGACTGGCCGGAACCGGTCAAAACCATGCAGCGCAACTGGATTGGCCGCTCGACCGGCACCAGGGCGCTGTTCTCGGCGACCAACACCGACGGCCAGACCGTCGACATCGAAGTGTTCACCACCCGGCCGGACACCATGTTCGGGGCGACCTATTTGGTGCTGGCCCCCGAGCACGAACTGGTCGACGGGCTGATCGCCGCCGACTGGCCCGACGGGACGGACGCGCGGTGGACCTACGGTGCCGCCACGCCGGGGGAGGCCGTCGCGGGCTACCGACAGGCGATCGCGGCGAAGTCGGATCTGGAGCGTCAGGAAAACCGCGAGAAGACGGGCGTCTTCCTCGGCAGCTATGCGACCAACCCAGCCAATAGCAAGCCGGTGCCGATCTTCATCGCCGACTACGTGTTGGCCGGATACGGCACCGGCGCGATCATGGCGGTGCCGGGCCACGACCAGCGCGACTGGGACTTCGCCCACGAGTTGGGCCTGCCGATCGTGGAAGTCATTGCCGGCGGCGACATTTCGGAGGCCGCATACCCGGGCGACGGTGTACTGGTCAATTCCGGTTACCTCGACGGGATGGACGTGCCGACAGCCAAGCAGGCCATCACGGCGCGCCTGGAGGCGGAGGGCCGCGGCTGGGCCCGGATCGAGTTCAAGCTGCGGGACTGGCTGTTCGCCCGCCAGCGCTACTGGGGTGAGCCGTTCCCGATCGTCTACGACGCCGACGGACGCCCGCACGCGCTCGACGAGGCCGCCCTGCCCGTCGAGCTGCCGAACGTGCCCGACTATTCGCCGGTGCTGTTCGACCCCGACGACGCCGACACCGAGCCGTCGCCGCCCCTGGCGAAGGCGACCGACTGGGTGCACGTCGAACTGGACCTGGGCGACGGCTTGCAGCCCTACACCCGCGACACCAATGTGATGCCGCAGTGGGCCGGCAGCTCCTGGTACGAACTGCGGTACACCGACCCGCACAACTCGGAACGGTTGTGCGCCAAGGAGAACGAAGCGTACTGGATGGGCCCGCGGCCCGCCGAGCACGGCCCGCAGGATCCCGGCGGCGTCGACCTGTACGTCGGCGGCGCCGAACACGCGGTGCTGCACCTGTTGTACGCGCGGTTCTGGCACAAGGTCCTCTACGACCTGGGCCACGTCACCTCCCGGGAGCCGTACCGCCGCTTGGTCAACCAGGGTTACATCCAGGCCTTCGCCTACACCGACTCGCGCGGCTCCTACGTCCCCGCCGAGGAGGTCATCGAGCGCGGCGGCCGGTTCTTCTATCCGGGCCCCGGCGGGGAGGTCGAGGTTTTTCAGGAATTCGGGAAAATCGGTAAGAGCCTGAAGAATTCGATCTCGCCGGACGAGATTTGCGACGAGTACGGCGCGGACACGCTACGCGTCTACGAAATGTCGATGGGCCCGCTGGAGGCCTCCCGGCCGTGGGCCACCAAGGACGTCGTCGGGGCGCACCGCTTCTTGCAACGGGTGTGGCGGCTGGTGATCGACGAGCAGACCGGACAGACGCGGGTGCTCGATGCGGCCGGCGAACACGAGCTGGACGCCAACACCCTGCGAGCGCTGCACCGCACCATCGCCGGTGTCTCGGAAGACTATGCGGCACTGCGGAATAACACCGCGGCGGCCAAGCTGATCGAGTACACCAACCACCTCACCAAGGAGCATCGCGACGCGGTGCCGCGGGCGGCGGTCGAGCCGCTGGTGCTGATGCTGGCGCCCCTGGCACCGCACATGGCCGAGGAGCTATGGCTGCGGCTGGGCCATACCACGTCATTGGCGCATGGTCCCTTCCCGCAAGCCGATCCGACCTACCTGGTAGACGAGAGCGTCGAATACCCGGTGCAGGTGAACGGCAAGGTGCGCGGGCGGGTGGTGGTGGCCGCCGACGCCGACCAGGACACCCTGAAGGCCGCGGCCTTATCGGACGAGAAGGTGCAGGCCTTCCTGGCCGGCGCGAACCCGCGCAAGGTGATCGTGGTCCCGGGCCGCCTGGTCAACCTGGTCGTCTAGCCGCCGACCGGTCAACGGCCAGTGGGCCGCAGCACCACCTCGTGGACGTGGCCGTCGGCGGGCGTGGCCACCACATTGGCGACTGTGGCCGCGACGGTTTCGGGTTTGAGGAACTTGGCGGGGTCGTAGGTGCCGCCCTCGAACGCGACGAGTTCGCGCTGCATCTCGCTGTCGGTGCGACCGGGGTACACGGTCGTCACCCGCAGCTGTGGCTCGTCGGCGCGCAGCGAATCGGCGAAGGCGCGCAGCGCGAACTTGCTGGCCGAATAGGAGGCCATGCCGGGCGAGACGTTGCGGCCGGCGCCGGAGTTGATGAAGACCACCTGGCCGCGGGCCTGTCGCAGCGCGGGTAGCAGTGCGAGCGTAAGTTCCACCGGCCCAAGCACATTCACGGCGAAGGTGGCGCGCCACTGGTCGACGTCGGTGTCGGCGACATGGCCGGGGATGGACACCCCGGCGTTGTGCACCAGCACATCGAGTTCGTCGACGATCTCGCAGGCGGCCTCGATGTCAGCGGAGTCGGTCAGGTCCAGCGGGAACGTCGTCGAGCCGAGCCGCTCCGCGACGGCATCGAGCCGGTCGGAGGGCCGGCCGGCCAGCAGCAGGGTGTGGGTGGGGGCCAGCGCCGTGGCGATCGCGGAACCGATACCGCCGCCGGCGCCGGTGATGAGTGCAGTGGGCATGCCAGTAGTCTAACGGCAACGCTAAAGTCGTTGTGCGACAGGTACTTTCATGCCTCTTTGCGTGCGTCCGGCGGGCACGCGGGTCCGGACGTCGGTTCGCCGGAGGCCAGCCGCTCGAGCGGCGCCAGCGCCTGCATGAGCGTGCCGAGGTCGGCCTCGGGCAGCTGACTGAGCATCGCGGCCAGGGAGGCGCGCCGGTTGGCCAGCGACTCGCCGTGCACGGCCCGCCCGCGCGGGGTGATGTCGACCAGCACCGCCCGCAGGTCGGACGGGTCACGCGAGCGTTTGACCAGGCCGAGCTTCTCCAGCCGGCGGATCGCCACCGTGGTGGTGGGCGTGCGCACCCGTTCGTGGGCCGCCAGGTCGGTCATCCGGATCGGCCCCTGATCCAGCAACGTGACGAGGATCGACAGCTGCGCCAACGTCAGGTCCCCGGCGGCGGCCCCGCTCGGGTCTCCGCGACGCAGAATCGAAAACAATTTGGACAGCGCACGGTGCAAACCTTCCGCAAGCTCGGTCACGTCGGCCACGGTGGATTCGCTGTCCGCCATAAACGGGGAGTCTAACCCGATATCAGGCGCTTACAAGGTAGCTATGCCGACTAATTAGTCGCGACGGGACGCGTCAAAGTACTTGCGACAAGAAACGCTGCAGACGTTCCGTTCGTGCGGTCTCGAAAATCTGCTCCGGCGGACCGGATTCCACGACCTTGCCGCGATCCATGAACACCACGGTGTCTGATGCCGAGCGGGCAAAGCCCATTTCATGGGTGACAACGATCATCGTCATACCGTCGGCGCCGAGATCGGCGATGAGTTGCAAAATTCCCTTCACCATTTCGGGATCGAGCGCCGATGTCGCCTCGTCGAAGAACATCACTTGCGGGGCCATGGCCAATGCGCGGGCGATCGCGACCCGTTGCTGTTGGCCGCCGGACAACATGCCGGGCCGGGCATCGGCCTTGTGCTTCAACCCAACTCGCTCCAACTGGGCCAGCGCCAGGTCGCGGGCTTCGTCGGCGGGCAGGCGCCGTAACTTGCGCGGCGCCATCGCGACGTTCTTCAGAACGCTCAAGTGCGGGAAGAGGTTGAAGTGCTGAAACACCATGCCGATGCGCTGCCGCAGTTCGTTGGGATCGTCGCGCAACACCGATCGGCCGTCCAGCAGGATGTCGCCGCTGTCGGGTTCGTGCAACCGGTTCAAGGTGCGCAGCAGCGTCGACTTGCCCGAGCCGGACGGCCCGATCACGGCGACGGTGGTGCCGGCCGGTGCCTCGAAATCGACGCCGCGCAGCACCCGGTTGCCGCCAAGCGTTTGGTGAATGTCCTTGGCGGCCAGCGATACTGGCGCACGGCTCGCGGCAGCGGGAGTCACGTGATCTCCTGGCCGAACGTCGTCGCGAGCATGTCAGGGCCCTCGTCCGGATCGGGGGCGCGCCGGCCACGGCGCAGCCGCGCGTCGATGTAGTTCACCAGGTGGGTCAACGGAATGGTCAATATTAGGTAGAAGAGACCCGCGGCCACCAACGGCGACAGGCTTCCGGTCTGGGCATTCAAATCCCGGCCCACCTGAAAAAGCTCCCGCTGATCGGCGATCAGGCCCAGGAAGTACACCAACGCGGAGGCCTTCAACAACCCGATGAATTGATTGACCAGTGCCGGCAGCACGCGCCGTATTCCCTGCGGCACCACCACCAGGCGCATCGCGGTCGAGTAGCTGAATCCCAGCGCGCGCGAGGCCTCCAACTGTCCGGGGTCGACGCTTTGTATTCCGGAGCGCAGGATTTCGCCGATGTAGGCGGCCGCCATCAACCCCAACGCGGCGATTCCCAACGGGTAGGGATTCTTGTTCGTCAGCCCGCCGACCAACGGGCCGACGCCCATCCCGATGAGCAGGATGATCACCACTTCGGGAAGGCCGCGGAAGATGTCGGTGTAGACCCGCGCCGGCCAGCGCAGCCAGCGCCGGTTCGAGATGCCCGCCATGGCCAGCACCATTCCCAGCGCCAGCCCGATCACGATGGCGCAGTTGGTCAGGATCAACGTGTTCGGCAGCCCCGTCGTCAGCAGCAGGGGGATGGCCCGCCGATACATGTCCCAGTCGAAGAACGAATCCCGCAACTGCGCCAGCGTGGATTTCGGCGCTGCCGGGGCCGAGGTGCGGTGCTGCGCGGCGGCGATCGCCGCGAAATCGG
>NZ_LZJX01000034.1:0-1458 GCF_001667595.1 Mycobacterium sp. E2989
GACCCCCTCCGACATCGCCCCCGCCCGGCTCACTCAGGACCAAATCGACCAACTACAACAGCAATACGACGTCGCCGACATCCTGCCGCTCACGCCGATGCAGCAGGGTCTGCTCTTCCACAGCGTCACCACGCGCGACGACGACGTCTACGCCCTACAGCTGCAGATCTCCGTGACGGGCCCGCTGGACCCGCAGCGGCTGCGCGATGCCGTCCAAACCGTCGTCAAGCGCCACCCCAACCTGGTGGCCCGGTTCTGCCAGCGATTCGACCAGCCGGTACAGGTCATCGTCGGCAGCCCCGAAACACCCTGGCAATACGTTGAATTCGATGCCGACGCCGAAGCCGCGATCAAGGATTTGTGCGCCGCCGAACGTGCCGCTGTTTGCAGCCTCACCGAGGAACCGGTCTTCCGGGTGGCGTTGATCCGCACCGCCGAGGACCGGCACCGGATCGTGGTAACCAACCACCACATCGTGCTGGACGGCTGGTCGCTGCCGATCCTGCTGACAGAGATCTTCGCCGCCTACCAGGGCCGGCCGCTGCCCGCCCCGACGCCGTACCGCCGCTTCGTCACCTGGCTGGCCGAACGCGACGTCGACGCCGCCCGCGCCGCCTGGTGCCAGGCACTCGCCGGCCTCGACGCCCCGACCCTGGTCGGCCCGTCGAACCGGTTGGCTCTGGGGCCGCGCGCCGTCGCATCGGATCGGCTATCCGCCGAGATCACCCAGGCCGTAAGTGAACTGGCGCGCTCGAATCACACCACGGTCAACACCGTGCTGCAAGCGGCCTGGGCGCAGCTGCTGATGGGCATGACCGGCCAGCGCGACGTCGTGTTCGGCACCGCGGTGTCGGGACGGCCCACGGAGGTGGCCGGCGCCGAAACGATCGTCGGACTGATGATCAACACCGTGCCGGTGCGGGCCACCATCACCCCGGCCACCACCACCGCCGACCTGCTCGAACAACTGCACAACGCCCACAACCACACCCTCGACCATCAACACCTGGCGCTCAACGAGATTCACCGCGCCACCGGCCACGACCAACTGTTCGACACCCTGTTCGTCTACGAGAACTACCCGATAGAAACCACGGCGTTGGCTGCCGACGGCGCGCTGGTCATGGACGAGTTCGCCAGCCGCGAATCCAACCACTACCCACTGACCATGCAAGCCACCCCCGGGACGGAGCTCGGTCTGCGCGTCGAGTACGACACCGACGTGTTCGATCCGGGCACCGTGAGCGCGTTGGTGGAGCGGTTGCGGCGGGTGTTGGAGGCGATGACGGCTGATCCGGGCACGAGGTTGTCGGCGGTCGATGTGCTCACCGATGCCGAGCGGGTGTGCCTGGATGAGTGGGGGCATCGGGCGGTGTTGGGCCAGTCGGTGGTTGAGCGCTCGGTGCCGGGGTTGTTCGCCGCGCAGGTGGCCCGCGCCCCGCAGGGGGTGGCGCTGGG
>NZ_LZJX01000035.1:0-5390 GCF_001667595.1 Mycobacterium sp. E2989
CGCGGACACGGGCCAAGACGGCATCGAGATCGTCGAACACCGCGTCGACGTCTGGATGACCGCTTGGACTCATACCCCCGAACCTAACGACCCCCACCGACAAAAACGCGCCCGAAAATCGCCATAGATACACACTCGCGCAAAAACTTTCGCGCGGGAGCGGTCGGGGCTGCAAACCGCTAGAAGTTCAGCCCCGAGTACATGATCCGATTCGGGTCGTACTTCTGCCGCACAGCCGTCAGCCGCGACAGGTTCGAGCCGAAGTAGCGCGCCGGCGCGCCATTGGGCTCCAGGTAATTGACGTATCCGCCGACCGAGATCTGTTGCACCGCTTGATGCGCGGAGCTCAGCCAGGTGTTCGCGGCGGCGACCTGGCCGCCGGACGGTTCGACGTACCACTGCAGCACGGCCGCCTGGTTGCGCCACGGAAAAGCGGTGTCCCCGGCGGCCACGTCCGCGGCGGCGCCGCCGAGCGGGTCGACGAGCACCGACGCCTGCCCCGCCCCCGACGGCCACTGCCCGATCGCGGTCGCAATGGCATGTGCCGCAGCGGAATCCACCGGCCCGATGACGTCGGAACCGGCCAGGAACGCGCGGGCCGGCGGATTGGAGCTGCCCCCGGCCAGGTACATCACCAAATCCGAGCGATTCATCGTCTTGTTCATCACGGACGTGGGCGCCACCCCCACCGCGGTCTTGATCGCATCGACCACGCCCGCGCCCGCGCCCGCCGGGCAGAGCGCCAGCACGTGGCAATTCGGCGCCGAACCGATCATCAGATCGACTATGCCCCAGGTGTTTCGGTCCGCCGCGCTGAGCCAGGACTGCCAACCGACGAGCACCTGGGTGGCCGACGCCGGCGGGAAGTCGAGCCGCACCACGTCGCTGTCGGAGGTCGCGAAGGTGGAGAACGTCATCGACGTGGTCACCCCGAAATTGCCGCCCCCTCCGCCGCGAAGCGCCCAGAACAGATCGGGGTTGTCGTTGGCCGAGGCGGTCACCACGTCGCCGCTGGGCAGCACCACCGTGGCCGACTGCAGCGCGTCACAGGTCAGGCCCGCGTGCCGGGTATCGGGCCCGATCCCGCCACCCATCGCGAGGCCGGCGATGCCGACGTTCGGACAACTGCCGGTGGGAATCGCCCGGCCGGCACTTGCCAATGCCTGGTGGATCGCGTACAGGGTGGTCGCGGGGGTGACGGTGACAGTGTTGCCGTCGAAGTTGGGCGCGCCCGGGAGCCCCCGCAGGTCCAGCACCAAGGTGCCGTTGGCACTGGACGCGCCGATGTACGAATGCCCTCCCCCGCGCGGGGCGACCTTGAGGTTGTTGGCCGTCGCGAACGCCACCGCCTTCTGCACATCCGCCTGCGACGAAACCGTCACCACCGCAGCGGGATTGGAACTGTCATAGAACGAGTTGAAAACCTTTTTGCTGGTGGCGAATTGGGCGCCGTTGGCGGGCAGCACGACGCTGCCGCCGATGGAGGACGCCAGCCCGCCCCAGCCGGCGGCGGGGTCCGCGGCGGCGCGCGCCGGGCCCAAAACCGCCCCGGTCGCCAACATTCCGACGGCGCCGCGCAGAAACGTCTGGCGCGAGATGCGGCCCTGCATCAGGGGGTCAAGCGGACGGCTGCGATTCGTCGTCATGTGCGGAGATTCTTAAACATTTCACACGCAAAAGCCCGGTCTGGGCGCCCGTGTCAAGATCACAGTGTGGCTTCGATCCGCCGAAAAGCGTGCCGAGCGCAGACCGCCCAATAATCGACGTCGCGGCCGCGGCCGACTCACAAAACGCTTATTGTGCGAACCTTTATCCCACCGTGTCGCAAACGTGACAGTGATAGCTCAGAGTTCTCAACGTGATTCGAGTGCTTTCTGCGCACTCCACGATTGCGGGGGAGGCTGCATGAAGGCACTGGCACGAACGAACCGATGGATCTGGCTGTTTCGGAACCAGCCCCTGACCGTTCGTCTGCTCGCTGCCGCCGCCGGCCTGCTCACCGCGGCGTCGGCGTTCGCCGCGCCGGCCGGCGCGGACAACCCCGACGACAACTTCATCGACGCGCTCAACCACGCCGGCATCGACTTCGGCGAGCCCGGAAACGCGATGTCGGTGGGCCAGTCCATCTGCCCGATGCTTGCCCAGCCGGGCGGCAACTTCGCCGCGGCCGCGTCCAGCGTCTCCGGCCGGGGCATGTCGCCCATGATGGCGCGCATGTTCACCACCATCGCGATACAGACCTACTGCCCGGAGCAGATGGCGAACCTGGCCAGCGGCAACCTGTCGGTTCCGCAGATGCCGGGAATGCCCGGGCAGGTTCCCGGCGTGCCCGGCATGACGGGCGGGCAGATCCCCGGCATGGCCGGACAAATCCCCGGCGTGGCGGGCCAGTATCCCGGCATGGCCGGGCAGATGCCCGGCATACCGGGGCGGATCCCGGCGGCGCCGGGTATCTAACCGGTACCCAGCGGGTCGATGGTCCACGCGATGTAGACCATCGCGGCCGCGACCGTCGCCGTGGTGACGAAGTCAATTCCCTTGCTACGCACCACCAAAAGGCCGGACCGCTCGTCGGACAGCACCAATCTCAGCGCCGCCGCCAGGCCGACACCGATGCCGATCAACAGTGACCCGCGGCGCCAGAAGTTGGCCCCCACCAGCGCCAGCGCGGTCGCGAAAGTCAAGCCCACCAGCAGGATTGGCCACTGGGCCCTGACGAGCGACCTCGCGCTCATTGCCGCTCGGCGAGTTCGACGACGTTGGTCAGCAGGAACGCCCGGGTCAACGGGCCGACACCGCCGGGATTCGGGGACACGTGGCCGGCGACCTCCCACACGTCGGGGTGCACGTCGCCGACCAACCCGTTGTCGGTCCGGCTGACCCCCACGTCGACGACCGCGGCACCCGGACGCACCATGTCGGCGGTCAACATATGTGGTACCCCGACGGCGGCCACCACGATGTCCGCCTGCCGGGTATGCGTGGCCAGATCGCGAGTTCCGGTGTGGCACAACGTCACCGTGGCGTTCTCGGAGCGGCGGGTCAGCAGCAGGCCCAACGGGCGTCCCACCGTCACACCCCGGCCGATGATGACCACGTGCGCGCCGGCGATCTCGACGTCGTAGCGGCGCAGCAGGTGCACGATCCCGCGAGCGGTGCACGGCAGCGGCGCCGCCACGCTGAGCACCAGCCGGCCCAGGTTCGTGGGGTGCAGGCCGTCGGCGTCCTTGTTCGGGTCGACCCGCTCCAGCGCCGCGTTCTCGTCCAGATGCTTGGGCAACGGCAACTGCACGATGTAGCCGGTGCAGTGCGGGTTGGCGTTCAGCTCGTCGATGGTGTCGTGAAGCGTCGCGGTGCTGATGTCGGCCGGCAGGTCCCGGCGGATCGAGGTGATGCCGACCTTGGCGCAGTCGGCGTGCTTGCCCCGGACGTAGGCCTGCGACCCCGGATCGTCGCCGACCAGGATGGTCCCCAGCCCGGGCGTGCGGCCCGACGCGGTCAGGGCGGCCACTCGTTCTTTGAGATCGACGAAGATTTCGTCGCGGGTGGCCTTGCCGTCCAGTGTGATTGCGCCCACGCCTGACAGTCTGGCATGCCTTGCCGTTAGGCTCCCGATATGTCTACCCCTCCGGACGTGTTCAGCCCGGCCAAGCTGGGCCCGATCACGCTGCGTAACCGCACCATCAAGTCGGCGACCTTCGAGGCCCGCACGCCCGACACCCTGGTGACCGACGACCTGATCGAATACCACCGGCTGCCCGCCGCCGGCGGCGTCGGCATGACCACCGTCGCCTATTGCGCCGTCTCCCCCGGCGGCCGCACCGAGGGCAACGGGATCTGGATGCGCCCGGAGGCGGTGCCCGGCTTCCGTAAGCTCACCGACGCGATCCACGCCGAGGGCGCGGCGGTGAGCGCGCAGATCGGCCACGCGGGGCCGGTGGCCAACGCCAAATCCAACAAGGCCAGGGCGCTGGCACCGGTGCGGTTCTTCAATCCGATCGGGATGCGGTTCGCCAAGAAGGCGACGCGCGACGACATCGACGACGTCATCGAGGGGCACGCGGGCGCCGTCCGGCTGGCGATCGAAGCCGGCTTCGACGCGGTCGAAATCCACTTGGGCCACAACTACTTGGCGAGCTCGTTCTTGTCCCCGCTGATCAACCGGCGCGACGACGAGTTCGGCGGGTCGCTTGAGAACCGGGCGAAGGTGGCACGCGGCATTGTGATGGCCGTGCGCCGCGCGGTGGAAAAGGAGGGCACGCCGATCGCGGTCACCGCAAAGCTCAACATGACCGACGGGGTGCGTGGCGGCATCTCCACCGAGGAATCGCTGACCA
Organism: Mycobacterium sp. E2989; assembly: GCF_001667595.1. NCBI lineage: Bacteria > Bacillati > Actinomycetota > Actinomycetes > Mycobacteriales > Mycobacteriaceae > Mycobacterium > Mycobacterium sp. E2989. The sequence continues at coordinate 4,338 of NZ_LZJX01000035.1, forward strand.
CCGCCAAGTGGCTGCAGGACGACGGCGGGCTGGACGCGATCGAACTCACCGCGGGCAGCTCACTGGTGAACCCGATGTACCTGTTCCACGGTGACGCGCCGCTCAAGGAGTTCGCCGCGGCGTTCAAGCCGCCGCTGAGTTGGGGCATGCGGATGACCGGCAAGAAGTTCCTGCGCGAGTACCCCTACCGCGAGGCCTATTTGTTGCGGCACGCCAAGCTGTTCCGCGCCGAGCTGACCATGCCACTGATCCTGCTCGGCGGCATCACCAACCGGGACACGATGGACCTGGCGATGGCGGAGGGGTTTGACTTCGTCGCGATGGGCCGGGCGCTGCTGGCCGAACCCGACCTGATCAATCGGATCGCGGCCGACGGCGCGGCGCACAGCGTGCATTCCGCGTGCACGCACTGCAACAAGTGCATGGCCACCATCTACACGCGCACCCAGTGCGTGGTCACGGGCGCCCCCGATCTGCTAGCGCGGTGACGAGAGCGGGCCCCCGAACGCACATTTGGACCTCAGGGTGGCCTTGGGTTCACGAGATACAGTTGGTTCGATGAGTGCACCAGCCGCCCCCGTGCTGACGGTTCGTCATGACGGGTCAGAACGCACCTTTGCCGCCGGCCACGACGTGGTGGTGGGGCGCGATCTGCGCGCCGACATGCGCATCACCCACCCGCTCATTTCGCGCGCGCACCTGCTGCTGCGGTTCGACCAGGGCCGGTGGCTGGCGATCGACAACGGTTCGCTCAACGGCACTTTCGTCAACGGCCGGCGGGTGCCGGTGGTCGAGATCCACGACGGCCAAAGCCTCAACATCGGGAACCCGGACGGGCCGCAGCTGATGTTCGAGGTCGGCCGGCACCAAGGGATGGCCGGGCGCCCACCGCAAACCGAGTCGATGGGCATCCCGATGGCGGCCCAGCCATCCGGCGCGGCGTGGTCCGCCTCGCCGGCGGGCCCGCCAGTCGCGGCCCCACCCGGTCGCCGTTGACGAAGGTGCCGTTGACGCTGTGCGCGTCGCGGATCTCGGTGCCCAGCGGCGGCTCGG
>NZ_LZJX01000036.1:0-19586 GCF_001667595.1 Mycobacterium sp. E2989
CAGGAGGGGCGGGCCGCGCTGGCCGAATGGCAGCAGCTGCTGGCCGACGAGGAGCGGGTGCTGGGCGTCGAGCACCCCACCGCGCTGACGTCCAGGGACCGGGTTGCGCAGAAGCGCAAGGAGCTCGGCGACTACCCGGGCGCCATCGCCGAGGGTGAACAGGTCCTCGCCGCGCGGTCCCGGGTGCTCGACGCCCAGCACCCGCTCCTCGTCGGCCAGCAGCTGCTGCCATTCGGCCAGCGCGGCCCGCCCCTCCTGCTGCGGCCGGTCGGCGAACATGTGGCGCGCCGTCAGCGTGGTGATGTGCTCGCGGCCGAGTACCTCCTCGAACTCGGGTACCAGCTGCTCGAGGACGGCGTAGGCCCCGGCCTGGTCGCCCATCTGGAGCTGCAGGTGCACCAGCGCGAGCTTCATGTCCAACACGTTGGGGTGTCGCTCCCCCAGGATCGGGCGGCACACGGTGACCAGCTCGTTCATCAGGGGCAACGCCCCGGCGAAATCGGCCGCGGCGATGCGCTCGGAGATGAGCCGGGTTAAGGCGGCGAGCGGCCCCGGCAGTTCCGGCTGCGTCATACCGCTATCGAATCCCTCGCGAGGCCCGCTGGCAATTCACCTCGCCGTCAGCGCGTCCGGTGTCGGGCTGGCATGAATCGGCATGGTGCCTGATAGTCATAGGAACAAAACGCCAACGTCAGCAGAGGTGGGGGTTATGCCGGACGACCCGAAGCGGGCGTAACCATGCGCGGCCACATCATCGTGAGCGGTGACGACGCGTTGGCGACCACGATCGTCGAGGAGCTCAACAACGCCGGCGTGCACATCGTCAAGCTCGAAAACGCCGGCGAGCTCGAAAACGCCGAAGTCACCCGCGCCCGCGCCGTGATCTGTGTCGGCGACGACGACGCGACGAACCTCGAAATCGCGCTGCTGGCAAGGAAAGCCAACCCCCGGGTGCGGGTGGTGGCCCGGCTGGGCAACGACGTGCTGCGGACGGCGATGGCCGCCGACAAGCGCCCCGGCGCGATTCTGGACGTCGCCGACCTGGCGGCGCCCTCGGTGGTGGAGGCCTGCCTCGCGCACACCGTGCACCCGTTCGAGGCGGCGGGCATCGAATTCGTCGTCTCCGGCGCCGAGGCGCCGCGCAACGCGACGCTGCGCGAGATCTACGGCGATCTGGCACCGGTGGCGGTGATTCATGGGGAGAACTGCGCCACCCCCGGGGAGGTGGTGTCGTGCCCGGGCCGCGACCTGTCGGTACACGCCGGTGACTGGACGGCGATGATCGGCACCGCCGAGGAATTGGCCGCCCGCGGCATCAAGGTCCCGCGGCCGACGGTGACGCGCACGCGCCTGACCCGGCTGCGGCGCGCGATCGACGCAGCGCGGGCCCTGCGCGACGACGTCAACCCGATGTTCGCGCGGGCGTTGCTGGCCGCGGCGTGCCTGCTGGTCGGATCGACGGTGATCCTGCGCTTCTGCTACCAGCCGCACCCGCGGATGACGTGGCTGGACGCGCTGTATTTCAGCACCGAGACGATCGCGACGGTCGGTTACGGCGACTTCAGCTTCCTGCAGCAGCCCACCTGGCTGCGGCTGTTCAGCATCATGTTGATGTTCGCCGGCGTCACGACCACCGCGCTGCTCGTCGCCTTCATCGCCGACCTGCTGTTGTCGCGGCGGTTCGCCCACTCGGTCGGGCGGCGCCGCGCCCGCCACCTGCGCAATCACGTCATCGTGGTCGGGCTCGGGTCGTTCGGCAGCCGCGTCGTCGCCGACCTGAGGTTGGCCGGATACGACGTCGCGGTCGTCGAGCGGGACGAGAACAACCGCTACCTGTCGACCGCCGCCGACCTGGACGTGCCGGTGATCTTCGGGGACGCGACGCTGCGCCAGACCCTCGAGTCCGCCCGCGTGGATCACGCCCGCGCGGTGGCGGTGCTGACGCAGGACGACATGGTCAACATCGAAACCGGGATCGTGCTGCGTGAGATGCTGGGCCCCCGCGTCATGCCCGAAGTCGTCCGGCCCGACGTTCCCCTGGTGCTGCGCGTCTACGACCGCGTGCTGGGGGCCGCGGTGGCGCAACGGTTCGGGTTCGAAAACGTCCGGTCCACCGTCGAATTGGCCGCGCCGTGGTTCATCGGCGCCGCGATGGGCCTCCAGGTGCTGGGCACGTTCTCCGTCGGGCAGCGCTCGTTCATGGTCGGCGGCATGCACGTGGCGGCCGGCAGCGAGCTCGACGGGCTGAAGATGTTCGAGTTGTCCACCCAGACCCGCGTCATCGCGATCACTAGGCAGGACGCGCCCGTCGAGCTGCACCCGCGCCGGGACGCCTGGCTGCGCGGCGGCGACACCGTGTACCTGGTCGGCCCGTATCGGGAGTTGCTGGCGACGCTGCGCAAGGGGCAGCCGCCCCAGCAGCCGGCCGCTGGCGACGAGCGCGCGTCCGCCTAGTGGCTTAGCGCTACAGCCGGGCGGCGACGTCCGCGGCGCGGGCGAGCTGGTCGACGTCCGAGCTCGTCGGGATGAGCTGCACCTCGTCGGTGCCGATGTCGGAGAACTTGCGCAGCACCGCCAGCAGCTCCTCCTCGGTGCCGGCCCACCCGGTCGTCGGCGCCATGGCGTCGACGTACTCCGCCGGAATCCAGTTCATGTAGCGCCGCAGGTGACGGTGCACCTGGGCGCGCGCCTGATCGGGCGGCCCGAACGCGAACCAGAACGACGTCACCAGGTGCGGCCTGCCCTTGCCCGCCTGGGCCCAGGCGTCGCGCGCGACGTCGAACAGCTCGTTCTGCTTGGCGACATCCAGGTCCAGCGTGGTCCCGGCCAGTCCGGCGGCCCAGGCGGCCGCGCTGCGGATGGTCTTCGGGCCGATGCTGCCCACCAACAGCGGCGGCCCACCGGCCTGCACCGGCGCCGGCCCGACCGGAAGCACCGACTCGGTGAGCTTTTCGCCGGCCCAGACCCGCTTCATCACGGCCACCCGGTCGGCCATCTCCCGCATGGTCTGCGTCGCCGGGTCGGCGCCGACGGCGTGGTAGTCCTCGTGCCTGCCGCCGACCCCGATGCCCACGCTCAGCCGCCCGCCGCAGAGCATGTCGCCGGTCGCCAGCGCCTTGGCCAGCATGACGGGGTCATGCAGCTGCGGCACGATCACCGTCGTCAACAGCCGCACCCGACTGGTCCAGGCGGCCAGCGCGCCCAGCAGCGTCAGGTTGTCCGGGTTTTCGAACGCGATGCGCTCGCCCCAGCACAACGACGAGAACGGACCCTCGTCGATCGCGCGTGCCCAGCTCTGCAGAATTCCCGCATCCAAGTCCGGCTCCATCACCGGCAGCGTCATCGCAATCCGCACGACGGCGATTCTGGCATGGGAGTCAACATCGGCTCGCGCAAGTGGCAGCATGGAGCAGATGGGTTTCACCAGCAGTTCCATCGCGCACGTCCGGCTCACTGTCACCGATATCGAGCGGTCCCGGCAGTTCTACGAGAGCGTGTTCGGCTGGCCGGTCCTCCTGGAGGTGCCCGACAACGCCGACGAGGCCACCCGCGCCCAGTTGAGCTTCCTGTTCGGCGGCGTCATCTACGACCTCGGCGGCACGCTGCTCGGGCTGCGCCCGGTCGCCACCGACCGCTTCGACGAGGACCGCACCGGGCTCGACCACATCGCGTTTCGGGTGGCCACCAAGGACGAATTGGACGCCGCGGCAACGCATCTCGACGAGCTCGGCATCACGCATGAGCCGGTGAAAGACATCGGCCCGTCCTACATCCTGCAGTTCCGCGACCCCGACAACATCGCCCTGGAGCTCACCGCACCGAAATAGGATCAACACCATGGCCATCAATTTCAACCACACCATCGTCGCCGCCCGCGACAAACGCGAATCCGCGGAGTTCCTCACCGAGTTGTTCGGCCTGCCCAGCCCAAAGCCGTTCGGCCACTTCATGGTTGTGCAACTCGAACACGACGTCAGCCTGGACTATGCGGACGCTCCCGAGGGCGCGGAGATCACCCGGCAGCACTACGCCTTCCTGGTTTCCGAGGAGGAGTTCGACTCCATTTACGGCAAGATCTCGTCACGCGGCCTCGAGCATTGGGCGGACCCGGGCGCCAACCGGCCGGGCGAGATCAACCACAGGGACGGCGGGCGCGGGGTGTACTTCCGCGACCCCTCGGGCCACGCCATGGAAATCCTGACCCGCCCGTACGGATCGGGGAGCTGAATCCGCGGGCGGGGTGCGCCTATTCGCCGGCGCGCGGCGTGCCGTGCCGCGCGCTCTCCTGCGTCCGATAGTCGTCGGCGTACTGCGCGACGTGCTTGGGCAGGGCGTTGGCGGCGACATCGGCCAGCGTGGTCTCCTCCAGCACCGAGCGCATGCTCGCGCGCAGCGCCCGCCACACGTCGGTGAGCGCAGCCGTCGGACCCGAGTACGGCAGGTCCCCCAGGCCGATGTCGCGCACGCTGGCCAGCGGTCCGTCGATGCAGCGCAGCACGTCGGCGATGCTGATCTCGTTGCCCGGACGGGCGAGTTCATAGCCGCCCTCGCGGCCCCGATGGCTCCTCACCAGGCGATCCGTGCGCAGGTTGGTCAGGATGTCGACGAGGAACTGCGGTGGTATGGCCTGCGCTTGGGCCAAGTCGTCGGTCTTCACCAACGTCCCATGGGGGACCGTGGCGAGTTGGACCATGGCCCGCACCGCGTACTCCGCCTTCGCCGACATGCGCACTCTGTGGATTGTGCCACCCGGCGGCGGCAATCAGTCGCAGCCGTGCGTCAAGCCCGCGATTCGAGCAGATCGACGATGCTCTGCGCCTGCTCCTCGACGGTGCGGTCGGGCGTCAGCCGCAGGTCGGGGTTGACCGGCGGTTGATACGGGCTGTCGATGCCGGTGAAGTGGGCGATCTCGCCGGCGCGGGCCTTGGCGTACAGCCCCTTCGGATCGCGCTGCTCGCATTCTTCGATCGGGGTGTCGCAGAACACCTCGATGAAGTCGAACCCCGCGGCGGCGTGCACATTACGAGCCATTTCGCGTTGCTCGGTCAGCGGGCTGATCGCCGGTACGAGCACGACGTTGCCCGCGTCGGCCAGCAGCGCCGCCACGTGCGCCAGCCGGCGCAGGTTCTCGGCGCGGTCGGCCATGGAGAAGCCCAGGTCGGCGTTCAGGCCGTGCCGCAGGTTGTCACCGTCGAGAACGTAAGCGGCGCTTCCCCTTTCGAGCAGCATCTGCTCGACGAGCATGGCCACCGACGACTTGCCGGAACCGGACAGGCCGGTGAACCACACCGTCTTGCCGCGTGGCCGGGCTTCGGCGAGGGCCGATGACTTGTGCCGCACGGTATTCGGGCTCGCCGTCTGCACCGAGACGTCGCGCAGCACCATGCCCGCCGCAACCGTTCCGTTGGTGTGCGGGTCGATGAGGATGAACGAACCGGTGCTGGCGTTGCGGGTGTACTCGTCGAGCAGCAGCGGCACCTGGGTGCGCAGCGCGATTCGGCCGAGTTCGTTGAGCTGCAAGGCCGTTGCCGACTTGTCGCGGTGCAGGGTGTTCACGTCGAGCCGGTAGTCCAGCCCGGTCACCCGCGCGCGCGTGGTCCGGGTGGTGTGCTTGATGACGTAGTCACGGCCCGGCTCCAGCGCGGCGTCGTCGGCCATCCAGCACACGGTCGCGTCGAATTCCTGCGTGACCCGGGGATGGTTGTTGGTGCGTGCGATCAGGTCGCCGCGCGAGATGTCGATCTCGTCGGCCAGGCTCACCGACACGGCCATCGGCGGAAACGCTTCCTCCACTGGGCCGTTCGGCCCGTGGATCGCGGTGATCGTGGTGGTCTTGCCGATCGGCAGGACGACGACCTCGTCGCCCGGGCGCATGACCCCGCTGGCGACGGTGCCGGCGTAGCTCCGGTGGTCCTGATGCTCGCGGGTGTGCGGCCGGATGACGTACTGGACGGGGAATCGCACGTCGACCAGGTTGCGGTCACCGGCGATGTAGACCTCCTCCAAATGCGACAGCAGCGCCGGGCCCTCGTACCAGGGGGTCTGGTCGGACTTGGTCACCACGTTGTCGCCGTGCAGCGCGGAGATCGGGATGGTGGCCACGTCGTGCACGTCCAGGCGCGCGGCGAAGGCGTGGAATTCGTCGCGAATCGCCTCGAATTTCTCCCTGTCCCAGCCGATCAGGTCCATCTTGTTCACCGCGAGCACGATGTGCTGGATGCCCAGCAGCGAGGCCAGGAAGGCGTGCCGGCGGGACTGCTCCAGCAGGCCGTGCCGGGCGTCGACGAGCACGATCACCAGCTGGGCCGTGGACGCGCCGGTCACCATGTTGCGGGTGTACTGGATGTGGCCCGGGGTGTCGGCGATGATGAATTTCCGCTTGGGAGTGGCGAAGTAGCGGTAGGCGACGTCGATCGTGATGCCCTGCTCGCGTTCGGCGCGCAGGCCGTCGGTCACCAGCGCCAGGTCCGTGTAGTCGTGGCCGCGCTCCTTGGACGTCTGCTCCACCGCCGCCCACTGGTCCTCCATGACGGCCTTGGAGTCGTAGAGCAGCCGCCCGATCAGCGTGGACTTGCCGTCGTCGACGGAACCCGCGGTGGCCAGGCGAAGCAGCGTCGTCGGTGTGGCCATCAGAAGTACCCCTGCCGTTTGCGGTCTTCCATCCCGGCCTCCGAGATGCGGTCGTCGGCCCGGGTCGCGCCGCGTTCGGTCAGCCGCGACACCGCGGTCTCGGCGATGACCTCCTCCACGGTCGAGGCCTCCGACTCCACGCATCCGGTGCAGGTGACGTCGCCGACCGTGCGGAACCGCACCGTCGCTTCGAACACCGGCTCGTCGTCGCGCGGCCGCATGTGCCGGTCGACCGCGAGCAGCATGCCGTCGCGGCGAAACACCTTGCGCCGGTGGGCGTAATAGATCGAGGGCAGCGCGATGTCCTCCGCGCCGATGTAGGACCAGATGTCGAACTCGGTCCAGTTGGACAGCGGGAACGCGCGGATGTGCTCGCCCTTGTGGTGCCGGCCGTTGTACAGGTTCCACAGCTCGGGCCGCTGCGCCTTCGGGTCCCACTGGCCGAACTCGTCGCGGAAGCTGAACACCCGCTCCTTGGCGCGCGCCTTCTCCTCGTCGCGGCGGGCGCCGCCGAACGCCGCGTCGAACTTGTTCTCCCGGATGGCGCGCAGCAGCGTCACCGTCTGGATCGAGTTGCGTCCCTGCTTGGGCTCGACGACCCGGCCGGCGTCGATGTCCTCCTGGACCGAGGCGATCACCAGGCGCACGCCGTGCTCGGCGACCAGCTCGTCGCGGGTGGCGATCACCTCGTCGAAGTTGTGGCCGGTGTCGACGTGCATCACCGGGAAGGGCAACCGCCCGGGCCGGAACGCCCGCAGCGCCAGGTGCAGCATGACGATGGAGTCCTTGCCGCCCGAGAACAGCAGCACCGGCCGCTCGAACTCGGCGGCCACCTCCCGGATGATGTGGATCGCTTCGGCCTCGAGCGAGCGCAAATGGCTCAGCTCGTACTGGCCGGCGGCGGGGCCCGCCTTCAGATCGCTGGTCATGGCTTCCTCGGGTAAACCTGGTAGAGTCGGTCAAGTTTGGCAGCTTTGCCCTACATAGCATCAGTTCGGCCCGACGGTTGTCAAGTGCCCGGCGTTGCGATGGCGCGGCGGCCGGACACCGGACATATCGGGTCAAGTGCGGCGGCGGCCCTTTTCCGGCCGGTCTGCGGTGCGACAGCATGAGCGGATGCCTGCCGAGCCCGCACCGAGTGGCCGTGACGTCATCGCGGCGTTCCTGCCCCAGTCGCCATTCGTCGCGAAGCTGGGCATCGTCGCCGACCGACTCGACGACCGGGAGGTCAGGCTGCGGCTGCCGTGGGATCCCGCCAACGTGACCCTCGGCGACATGGTGCACGGCGGCGCGATCGCCACCCTCGCCGATGTCACCGTCATGGCCGCGGCCTGGTGCGGCGCGCAGGCTCCCCCGGAGCTGCGGGGCGTGACCGTGTCGATGACGTTGGACTTCATGGCCCCGGCCCGCGCCACCGACGTCATCGGGGTCGGCCGGGTGCTGCGGCGCGGCCGGTCGCTGGTCAACTGCGAGGCCGAGATCGTCGACCCGCAGGGCACGCTCGTCGCGAAGGCCCTGGCCACCTACAAGGTGGGCTGAACGCTAGGCCCTGATTTCCTGCAGCTTCCCCGTGGCGACGTCGAAGACGAACCCGCGCGCGGACACGTGCTTGGTCACGAACGGGCTGGCCTCGATGCGGCGCAACGACTGCCGGACGTCCTCGGCGACGTCGGGGAAGGCCTCTGCCGCCCACGGCGGCTTGAGGCCGGTCTCCTCTTGAATGGCGCGCTTGAAGTCGTCGTCGGCGAAGGTGAGCATCCCGCAGTCGGTGTGATGGATCAGGATGATCTCCCGCGTCCCCAATAGCCGCTGACTGATGGCCAGCGAGCGGATGACGTCATGGGTGACGACTCCCCCGGCGTTGCGGATCACGTGCGACTCGCCCTCGTTGATGCCGAGGACGCGATAGACGTCGATCCGGGCGTCCATGCACGCGACCACCGCGACGTGTTTGGCCGGCGGCAAGGGCAGCGGCCCCTGGAAGGTGCTCGCATATTGGGCGTTGTTGGCCAGGTAGTCGTCGGTAACCGTCACGCGAGCCTCCTCGGAAATGTCGCAACACCGCGGTGGATGCTAACAACGGGCCACCGATTATTGACGCATGAAAATCAGCCGGATCACAAGGATCCGGCCGCCGCAACGGGCCGGTCCGGGCCCGGCTCGTTAACCTGTCCCAATGCGAGGCGGGTGCGGTCGGGGATGATTCGCTTCTTGGCGCGCCGCCTGCTCAACTACGTGGTGCTGCTGGCGCTGGCATCGTTTCTCACGTTCTGCCTGACGTCGGTGGCCTTCCGGCCGCTGGACAGCCTGCTGCAGCGCAGCCCGCGGCCGCCGCAGTCCGTGATCGACGCCAAGGCCCACGCGCTCAATTTGGACAAGCCGATACCGATGCGCTACGCCCAGTGGGCCTCGCATGCCGTTCGCGGCGACTTCGGCAAGACCATCACCGGCCAACCCGTCGGGGCGACACTGTGGCGCCGCGTGGGAGTCACGCTGCGGCTGCTGGTCATTGGGTCGCTCGCGGGCACGGTGCTGGGCATCGTGGCCGGCGCGTGGGGCGCCATCCGCCAATACCGGCTGAGCGACCGCCTCGTCACCATGGTGGCCCTGCTGATCCTCAGCACCCCGACGTTCGTCATCGCCAACCTGCTGATCCTGGGTGCGCTGCGGGTGAACTGGGCGCTCGGCGTGCACCTGTTCGACTACACCGGGGAAACCTCACCGGGCGTCGGCGGCGGGGCCTGGCACCAGTTGGTGGACCGGCTGCGGCATCTGATCCTGCCCACGCTCACCCTGACCTTGGCCGCCGCCGCCGGATACAGCCGTTATCAGCGCAACGCGATGCTCGACGTCCTGGGCCAGGATTTCATTCGCACCGCGCGCGCCAAAGGGCTCACCCGCCGGCGTGCGCTGGTCAAGCACGGGCTGCGCACCGCGCTGATCCCGTTGGCCACCCTGTTCGCCTACGGGGTGGCCGGGCTCGTCACCGGCGCGGTGTTCGTGGAGAAGATCTTCGGCTGGCACGGCATGGGCGAATGGCTGGTGCAGGGCATCGCGACGCAGGACACCTACATCATCGCCGCGATCACGCTGTTCTCCGGGACGGTGGTGCTGCTGGCCGGCCTGCTGTCGGACGTCTTCTACGCGGCCCTCGATCCAAGGGTGCGGGTGTCATGACGTCCGAGCCCACAGTCGAAGCGGCTCAAGGGATTTCGGCCCCGAAAGCCGAGGAGTTCACCTCGCGCCGCACCCTGGTGCTGCGCCGGTTCCTGCGCAACCGGTTGGCGGTCGCCGCGCTGACGCTGCTGGTGCTGTTGTTCGTCGGCTGCTACACGCTGCCGGCGGTGCTGCCGTTCTCCTATGACGACCTCGATTTCGACGCGCTGCTGCAACCGCCGAACGCCCGGCACTGGCTGGGAACCAACGCGCTGGGCCAAGACCTGCTGGCGCAGATCCTGCGGGGCATGCAGAAGTCGATGCTGATCGGGGTGTGCGTGGCGGTCATCTCCACCGGCATCGCCGCCACCGTCGGCTCGATCGCCGGCTATTTCGGCGGCTGGCGGGACCGGGCGCTGATGTGGTTGGTCGACCTGCTGCTCGTGGTGCCCAGCTTCATCCTCATCGCCATCGTCACCCCGCGCACCAAGAGCTCCGCCAACATCCTGATGCTCGTCCTGCTGCTGGCCGGGTTCGGCTGGATGATCAGTTCGCGCATGGTGCGCGGCATGACCATGAGCCTGCGCGAACGCGAATTCATCAGGGCCGCAAGGTACATGGGCGTGTCCAGCCGCCGGATCATCCTGCGTCACGTGGTGCCCAACGTGGCCTCGATCTTGATCATCGACGCCGCCCTCAACGTCGCCTCGGCCATCCTGGCCGAGACGGGGCTGAGCTTCCTCGGCTTCGGCATTCAGCCGCCCGACGTGTCGCTGGGCACGCTGATCGCCAACGGCACCCAGTCCGCGACCACCTTCCCGTGGGTGTTCCTGTTCCCGGCGGGCGTGCTGGTGCTGATCCTGGTGTGCGCCAACGTGACCGGCGACGGCCTGCGCGACGCGCTCGATCCGGGCGCCGGCATGTTGCGGGGTGGCGACCGGTGAGCGCGCTGCTGGAGGTGACCGACCTGGCCGTGACGTTTCCGACGGACGGCCAGCCGGTGACCGCCGTGCGCGGCATCAGCTATGACATCGCCCCGGGCGAAGTGGTGGCGATGGTCGGCGAATCCGGTTCGGGCAAGTCGGTTTCGGCGATGGCGGTGGTGGGCCTGCTGCCGGAGTACGCGCGGGTGCGGGGCTCGGTGCGGTTGCAGGGCACCGAGCTGCTCGGCCTGGGCGACGACGCGATGTCGCGGTTCCGCGGCAAGACGGTCGGCATGGTGTTCCAGGATCCGATGTCGGCGCTGACGCCCGTCTACACCGTCGGCGACCAGATCGCCGAGGCGATCGAAATCCACCAGCCGCGCGTGGGCCGCAATACCGCCCGCCGCCGCGCGGTGGAACTGCTCGAGCTGGTCGGCATCGCGCAGCCCGAACGCCGCGCCCGCGCCTTCCCGCACGAGCTGTCCGGCGGCGAACGCCAGCGCGTCGTCATCGCGATCGCGATCGCCAACGACCCGGACCTGTTGATCTGCGACGAACCCACCACCGCGCTCGACGTCACCGTGCAGGCGCAAATCCTCGAGGTACTCAAGACCGCGCGCGACATCACCGGCGCCGGCGTGCTCATCATCACCCACGACCTGGGCGTGGTCGCCGAGTTCGCCGACCGCGCACTGGTGATGTACGCCGGCCGGGTGGTCGAATCCGCCGGGGTGCACGACCTGTACCGCGATCGCCAAATGCCCTACACCGTCGGGCTGTTGGGCTCGGTTCCGCGGCTCGACGCCGCGCAGGGCACTCGGCTGGTGCCCATCCCCGGCGCGCCGCCGTCGCTGGTGGGGCTGGAACCCGGCTGCCCCTTCGCGCCGCGTTGCCCGCTGGTGATCGACGAATGCCGCACGGAGGAACCGGAGTTGCTCGCCGTCGGCGCCGGTCACCGCGCGGCCTGCATCCGCACCGACCAGGTCAACGGGCGCAGTGCCGCCGACATCTACGGGGTCAAGACGGACGTCCACCGGCCGGAATCCGGCGACTCGCCGGTCGTCGTGCGGGTGCGCGATCTGGTCAAGACGTTCCGGCTGACCAAAGGCGTGGTGCTGCGCCGCACCGTCGGTGAGGTGCGCGCGGTCGACGGCGTCGGTTTCGAACTGCGGCAGGGCCGCACCCTGGGCATCGTCGGCGAGTCGGGTTCGGGCAAGTCGACCACCCTGCACGAGATCCTGGAACTCGTTGCGCCGCAAGCCGGCTCCATCGAGGTGCTCGGTGCCGATGTCGCGACCCTGACCGCGTCCCGCCGGCGAAGTCTGCGGCGCGACATCCAGGTTGTGTTCCAGGACCCGGTGGCGTCGCTGGACCCACGGCTGCCCGTCTTCGACCTGCTCGCCGAACCGTTGCTGGCCAACGACTTCGGCAAGAGCGAGACCAACGCCCGGGTCGCCGAGTTGCTCGACATCGTTGGGTTGCGCCGGGCCGACGCCGCGCGCTACCCCGCCGAGTTCTCCGGCGGGCAGAAACAGCGCATCGGCATCGCGCGGGCGCTGGCGTTGCAGCCGAAGATCCTGGCGCTCGACGAACCGGTGTCGGCCCTCGACGTCTCCATCCAAGCCGGCATCATCAACCTGTTGCTCGACCTGCAGGGGCGGTTTAGCCTCTCGTATCTGTTTGTCTCCCATGATCTTTCGGTGGTCAAGCACCTCGCGCACCAGGTGGTGGTGATGTATGCCGGCACAATTGTGGAGCAGGGCGACAGCCGGCAGGTATTCGGCGACCCGCAGCACGACTACACCCGGCGGCTGCTGGGCGCCGTGCCACAACCCGATCCGGGCAAACGTGTCTAGGCGGGTGGCGACGGCGCTTCTCGCCATGGCGGTGGGGATCTCGGGATGCTCACCGGCCATCAGCCTGATGCCGGAGACCGGCCACGGCGCCGAGATCGGCACGACCAGCGACATCAATCCCCACGATCCCGCCACGCTGCAGGACGGCGGCAGCCTGCGCCTGGCGCTCACCGACTTCCCGCCCAACTTCAACATCCTGCACATCGACGGCAATTCGGCCGAAGTCGCCGCCATGATGAAGGCCACGTTGCCGCGGGCATTCATCCTCGGCGCTGACGGCTCGACCACCGTCGACACCGACTACTTCACCAGCGTCGAACTCACCGGCACCGCACCGCAGGTGGTGACCTACACGATCAACCCCAAGGCGGTGTGGTCCGACGGCACACCGATCACGTGGGAGGACATCGCCAGCCAGATCCACGCGCTGAGCGGCGCCGACAAGACGTTCGAGATCGCCGGGCCCAGCGGCGCCGACCGCGTCGCGTCGGTCACCCGGGGCGTGGACGACCGGCAGGCCGTCATGACCTTCGCCAAGCCGTACGCCGAGTGGCGCGGCATGTTCGCCGGCAACGGCATGCTGCTGCCCCGCAGCATGACCGCCACGCCCGAGGCCTTCAACAAGGGCCAACTCGACGGGCCCGGCCCGTCCGCGGGCCCCTTCATCGTCACGTCGCTGGACCGAACCACCCAGCGGATCGTGTTGTCCCGCAACCCGAAATGGTGGGGTGATCGACCGCGCCTGGACAACATCACCTACCTGGTGCTCGATGACGCCGCGCGGCTACCGGCGTTGCAGAACAACACCATCGACGCGTCCGGCGTCGGCACCGTGGACCAGCTGACCATCGCCCAGCGCACGAAGGGCATCTCGATCCGGCGCGCCCCGGCCCCCGCGTGGTCGCACTCCACGTTCAACGGCGCGCCCGGATCCATCCTGTCCGACAAGGCGTTACGGCTCGCGGTGGCCAAGGGCATCGATCGGCGCACCATCGCCAAGGTCGTCCAGTACGGGCTCACCAGCGACCCGGTGGCGCTGGGCAACCACATCTACGTCGCGGGGCAGAAGGGCTACCAGGACAACAGCGCGGTCGTCCCCTACGACCCGGAGGCGGCCAAACGCGAGCTCGACGCCCTGGGGTGGAGGCTCAACGGTCAGTTCCGGGAGAAGGACGGCCGCCAGTTGGTGATCCGCGATCTGTTCTACGACGCCCAGGGCAGTCGGCAGTTCGCCCAGATCGCGCAGCACAGCCTCGCGCAGATCGGTGTCAAGCTCGACCTCGTGGCCAGAGCCGGCAGCGGATTCTTCACCAACTACATCAACGTCGGGGACTTCGACATGGCCCAATTCGGTTGGCTGGGCGACGCTTTCCCGCTCTCGGCACTGACCCAGATCTACCTGTCGAGCGGGGAGAGCAACTTCGGCAAGATCGGCGGCCCCCAGATCGACGCGGCGATCGAGCGGACGCTGGAAGAACTCGACCCCGAAAGGGCGAGGGCGCTGGCGAACGACCTCGACAAGCTCATCTGGGCCGAAGGCTTCAGCCTGCCGCTGACGCAATCGCCGGGCGACGTCGCGGTCCGCAGCACGCTGGCCAACTTCGGCGCGGCCGGTCTGGGCGACTTGCGCTACACCGCAATCGGGTTCACGCGGAGTTGATGCGGCGCAGCCAGGCCGGGATCGGCAGGGCGCCCTCCACGGTGGCGGCCACCCCGATCGCCTTCCACAGCAAGCGCAGCTCGGGGCGCGCCGGAAGGGCGTCGAGCGCGGGCGCTTCCGCGATGAGGCTCTCGGCTTCGCCGCGCCACACCGCTTTTGCGATGGCGATCGCGGCGGGCTCGCGAAAGTCCAGCGCGCTGTGCGCCATGTTGGGCAACTTCAGCAACACCGCGTTGGGGAGCAGCAGGGCCTCGCGCTCGGCGACCGCCGGCGGGGTGATCAGATCACGACCGCCCGACACCACCACGTTGGGCCAGTTGAAGTTCGGCAGCTCGGTCGGCAGGTCGTAGGGCTCGTCCTCGAAAGACACCTTCTGCGTGCGCGCCTCGCGTTCGGCGACGGCGGGGTCGAGCGGCAATCCGTCGGGTTCCGCGGCGTAGTCGAGCTCGCGGAACGCGATGCGGCTCACCAGGTCTTCCTCGTAGCGATACGGCAGGTGGCTCAGGGTGGTGAACCGGGACAGCGCCCACCACAACAGCTTTCGGCCGTCCAGCAGCAGGTCGAGTTGGCGCTCGAGCAGCTCGGCGCCGCCGTAACCGTAGATGGTCGCCACGACCTGGGTGGCCGCGGCGGTCATCACGCCGGCGTCGACGAGTTTGCGCATTTTCGGCGCCAGCGCGGCGGTTTCGGGGCTGTCGCCCCTGAGCAGCAGCCGGCGGATCGCGCGGCGCACGATCACGATGTCATGCCGTGACAGCAGCGGCGAGTCCAGCACCATGGCCCGCACCCGGCCGGGATGGCGCACGCCGAACCCGGAGGCGATGTAGGTGCCGTACGAGGCGCCGTAGATGACGGCCGAGTCGACGTGGGCGTCGTCGAGCACGGCGGCGATGTCGTCGACGACCTGGTTCACGGTGATCGCCTCGGGCGGCAGATCCGCGCCGGTGTCGTCGTGGCGGGACATGCCCACCCCGCGGTGTTCGATCATGATGACGTCCAGGCCCGCGGCCGCTGCGCGGCGCCGCAGACCCCTGTACATCTGCACCGAGGCCACCCCGGGACCTCCCGGGATGATGACGACCGGGTGGGCGGACTTCCTTCCGGTGCGCACGTAGTACAGATCGAACTCGTCGGGGTTATCCGGGGAGATCGGCCGGCGCACGGGCCGCACACCTGGTAGCGCCGCCAGCTTCTGCTGCGTGCGGCGCCGCTTCGCAGTCATCGTCATCGGTGTCGCCCCGCCATGGCCCCATTCTGCCCGTGAGCCGGATTGGCGCAGTTCAGGCCCCGGGCTAGGCGCTGAGATCGATGCGGTGCGCGCCCTTGACGCCGTCGTACCGGTCGGGGCTGCAGGTCAGCACGATCACCTGCCCGTGCGTGCCCACCGTGTCGAAGACCTCGCCCATCTTCGCCAGCCGGTCGGGATCGCTGAACCCCAGCGCGTCGTCGACGACCACCGGGACGGCGTCCTCCTTGGCGACCATGGCCGCGCCGGCCAGCCGCGCGAGGATGCCGAGCTGCTCCTTGGCTCCGCCCGACAACGATTCGTAGGGCACCGTGACGCCATTGAGCGTGCGGCTGCGGATGCACAGGTCGCTGTCGATGTCGACCTCGAAGGTGGGGCCGAACACCGGCCGCCCGAGCCGTTGCAGTTCGGCGCGGTAGGGCTCGACGTACCGCTGGCGGGTGGTGTCGCGGTGGCGCGTCATCACCGACCGCAACAACCGCGCCGCGCGCGCCCGGCTGCCCACCCGGATGTGCTCGCTGACGGCGTGCTCACGTTCGGTTTCCGCGGCGTCGAGCTTGCCCTGGCGCCCCTCGCCGCCGAACACCGACAGTTCGATGGTGGTCTCGCGCAACTCCCGGGCCGCCTCGTCGTAACGCTCCCGCAGTTCCTCCGTTTGCTTTGTCGCGGCGGCCAATTCGGCCTGCACCGCGCTCGGGTTCGCCGCCGCCAGCGCGCCTGCCAGTTCGGCGTGGCGGCCTTCGGCGGCCCGTGCCGCCTGCAGCGCCGTGTCCGCCGCCGACGCCAGCTCGTCATCACCGGCCGATGCCCGCTCATGGGCCAGCCGGTCGGTGGCGGCGCCGAGCTCGCCGCGCTGCGTCTCCAGCGCGTTCTGGAGAACCGTTGCGCGGGTGGATAACTCGGTGAGCCGCGCGGTGGTGGCGGCGGCACTCCGGCGGTGGTCCTCGGATTCGGCCGTCGCCGTCAAGACCGCCGCTTCGAGGGCCGCGAGTTCGTCGCGGGCGGCGCCGATGTCCGCCGCGGGCTGGTCCGACTCTGGTTGCCCGGCGCGCAGCTGCTCGAGCCGGGCGCGTAGTTGGTCGATCTCCTCGTCACCGCACAGGCCGGCCAGGGTGGCGCTCAACTGGTCGCGGCTGCTCTGCAGTTCGCGGCGCTGCTGATCGGAGGCTCGAGCGGCGGCGACATCGGTCACCACGGCGGCGGCCAAGGCGGCAGCCAGTTCTTGTTGTGCCGCATCGTGTTTCGCCTGCACATCGAGCGTCGTCGCGCCGGGCGTGATCCGCGCGGCGAGGACGCCGGGGACCCGGACCGCGGTGGGCCCGGTGGTCGTGGTGGACCAGGTCTCGCCCTCGGACAACGAGATTCGCTGGTCGCCGACGACGAGTTCGATGTCGGCGGCGGCGGTGAACTCGACGGCGGCGGACGTCGATGCCAGCTGGTCGCCGATGCGCTCGACAGCGGCCGCGGCGGTCTCGATGCGTCGCAGCAGCTGCTCGGTGATGGCGATCTCGCCCAGCGCCGCGCACACTTGGTCGCGGTTTTGTTGGATGGCGTCAACCTTGGCCAGCCGGGCGCTCAACCGCTCGGCCTCGTCGCGATTGGCGAGCTGAGCCACGGTGTTGCGGGCGGATTCGGCGCGGCGTTGTAGGTCCGCAAGGGCTTCGGCGGCTTCCTGAGCCGCGGCGGCGGCGGTCTGGGCGTCGACCTGAGCCACCCCGCACGCTTCGACGGCCTCCAGTGCCTGGGCCTCGGCGGCCGCGACAGCGGCTGTGCGGGCGTCGATTTCGGCGAGTAGTTGCAGCCGCGCGTTGTGCGCGGTTGTCGCCGCGGCGCTCGTCGCCACCGCGGCGGTCGCGACCAACCCGGCCTCGCGCGCCTGGCCGGTCAGTTCGGCGATCCTTTCCGCGGCCTCCTGCGCGGCGACGAGCCGGGGGCCTGCGGCGACGCGTTGCTGCTCGAGCTCGGCCACCTGTTCGGTCAGGACGGCGTGCCGATTCACCCGCTCGTCGACCTCGGCGACCGCCGCGGCGCATTCCGCCACCGCGGCCTCGGCGTCGGCCAGCCGGGTGATCGCCGCGGCCCATTCACCGGTGGGACGCCCGGTCGGGGTGAAGTAGCGCCCATACTCCGCGTCGATGCGTTCGATGAGCAACGGCTCGGTGCCGGACAGCGCGCCGGTGTCGCCGGCGGCCACATCGAGCGCACGCGACAGCGCGTCGCAGCCCGATAAATCCACCGCGGCCGTCGACGCGGACTGCAGCACCCGCTGGGCATGCCACAGGTCGCTGTCCACCGTTTCGGCGAGCATCGCGCGGACCCGTTCGTGCGCCTCGTCGCCGGTGAGCTGCTCGTGGTGCGGCGCCTGAATCGTCAGCTCGGTTTCGCATTTCTTGTGGAACCGCTTGCGATAGACGAATCGATAAGGGCCGCAACTCAGTTCGGCGCTCACCTCGGAGCCGACGTCGCTGTGGGTGGGCTTGACCTGCTTGACTTCCTTCTTCGTCGAGCGGTCCCTGGCCTCCAGCAGCAGGTCCAAGGCTTCGATCATCGACGACTTGCCGACCTCGTTGGCGCCGCACAGCACGACGACGCCGTGGTCGGGGAAGTCGATCTCGCGGTGCGTGATGCCGCGGTAGTTCGTCAGGATCAGGCGGTGCAACTTCATGCGGCGCCCCGATCGGTGAGGCGTAGTAGTAATGCCAGCGCGGCCTGCGCGTCGACGGCGTGCTCGGAGTCTCCCTCGCGGGCGGTGGCCACCAGTTCGTCGACGGCCGCGGCGGCGAATCCCCCGATGCCGAGGTCGCTGAATTCGCCGTCGGCCGGGATGACCGCCAGGTCGGTGCGGCGGTCCCACAGGCCGAGCCAGGCGTACAAGCGGGAGTACTTGTCCAGACACGCATCCAGCGCGGCGCGGTCGGTGACCGTCAGCGATCCGGTGAGCGCCAACCGCACCACGGTGCGCTCCTTGTCGGTCATCAGGTCCAGATTCAGGTCCAGGTCGGCGATGTCGCGGCTGGTGTCGACCTGCCGGTGCATGGTGACGAACCGCCAGCGGCCGACGTGCCGCGGCTCCACCGTGACGGGGCGGCGCCGGTCGGCTTCGTCGATCTCGACGATGAGGACATGGCCCGGGTCCGATTCGACGTCGTCGAAGTTGGTGACCTCCGGCGCCCCCGAATACCAGACCCGGCCACTGTTGCCGACCTCGGTGCGCGAATGCTTGTCCCCCAGTGCGACATAGTGCACTGCGCCGGCCGCCAGCGCGTCCTCGAGCGCGGCGAGCCGGATCAGGGAGGGCTTGTCGCGATCGGGGTCGAGGATGTCGACCCCGCCGTGGGCGACGAGGATGCGGGTGACGGGCCCGGGCGTCAGGCCGCCGAGAACTTCCGCAACCAAATCGGTGGTGGGGGCCTTGGATCGCCACGGCGCGGCGACGATCTCCAGACCGGGCCGCACCTGATGGATGCCGGCCCGGTCGAGCACCACCACGTTGTCGGGGCGTTCGGCGGCGAACAGCGCGCTGGTGTAGACCGACGAGGCGTCCAGCGGGTCGTGGTTGCCCGGCAGCAGGTAGACCGGAATCCCGATGGCGCGCATGGCTTCCAGGCTCTGCCCGACGACCTGCGGGGGAAGCTGATTGTGCTCGAAGACATCGCCGGACACCACGACGAACTCGGCGCCAACCTCCGCCGCCAGCGCTCCCAGACCGGCCACCGCGTCGCGCCGGGCCGCGGAGTAGCGCGGCTGGGCGTCACCGGCAAGGAAGTGCCGCGTCATGCCGAGCTGCCAGTCGGCGGTGTGCAGGAATCGCATGGCGGCGGCCCCCTTTCGAACTGCGTGGTTATCCGGGCATCGCGAGCTTAAGTCCGCGCACCGACAAGACGCGGGACCTCGCCCGGCAGGTCTCCGAGCGGGTATATTGCGGCTTTTTGGTCCGGCGCCCGCACGGCTCGGGCGAAGTTTTGAAAGTTTTTGCGCGAGTGTGTATCTATGGCGATTTTCGGGCGCGTTTTTGTCGGTGGGGGTCGTTAGGTTCGGGGGTATGAGTCCAAGCGGTCATCCAGACGTCGACGCGGTGTTCGACGATCTCGATGCCGTCTTGGCCCGTGTCCGCG
>NZ_LZJX01000037.1:0-48548 GCF_001667595.1 Mycobacterium sp. E2989
TCCGGAGATCCAGCGCATCGTGCGGACCTCGGCGCGCGAGCTCACCGGCTGCGACGGGGCCACGTTCGTGCTGCGCGCCAGCGACAGTTCCTGGACCGCCTGCAGCAGGCGCTCCATGCCGTCGACATAGTCGTACACGCCGAATTGGCCGGTGGGAGAACAGCACGCGGCGGGCACCGTGTCCATGTGCACCTCCGAACCCGTCGCGCCAGCAAACCGGCGGCGTAGAGGCAATGTACCGTACCGGCGAACGCGCCGGGGGCGGTGAATCCGCCGGTGACCGGGATTTCAGCAACCACTTGACACCCGTCAAGTTTTTCGGCGGTACAGTCTGCGCATGCAGATTCGTGAGTATCTCGGGACGGGCAAGCCCGCGATCATTCTTCACCCGTCCGGCACCGTCATCACCTTCGACGAGCTGGAGGCGCGGGCCAACCGGCTGGCGCACTACTTCCGGCGGGCCGGCCTCACCGAGGGCGACGCGGTCGCGATCCTCATGGAGAACAACGAGCACATCCACGCGGTCATGTGGGCCGCGCGCCGCAGCGGCCTGTACTACGTGCCGATCAACACCCACCTGACGGCGGCCGAGGCCGCCTACATCGTCGACAACAGCGCCGCCAAGGCGATCATCGGGTCGGCCGCGCTGCGCAAAACCTGCGAGAACCTGGCCGAGCACTTGCCGCGCGGCCTGCCCGAACTGCTGCTGATCGCTGACGACGACCTCGACGGTTGGCGGCGCTACCCCGAATGCGTTGCGGGCGAGCCGGACACCCCGATCGACGACGAGCTCGAGGGCGACCTACTGCAGTATTCGTCGGGCACCACCGGCCGGCCCAAGGGCATCAAACGCGAATTGCCGCACGTGCCGCCGGCCGAGGCGCCCGGCATGATGTCCGCACTCGTCGGCTTCTGGATGACGCCCGACTCGATCTACCTGAGCCCCGCGCCGCTGTATCACACCGCGCCGTCGGTGTGGTCGATGAGCGCGCAGGCGGGCGGCATCACGACCGTGGTGCTGGAGAAGTTCGACCCCGAGGGCTGCCTGCAGGCCATCCAGCGCTACCGCGTCACGCACGGCCAGTTCGTCCCGGCAATGTTCACCCGGATGCTGAAACTGCCCGAGGCGGTGCGCAATTCGTACGACCTGTCCAGCCTGCAGCGGGCGATGCACGCCGCGGCGCCGTGTCCGGTGGAGATCAAGAAGCAGATGATGGACTGGTGGGGCCCGATCATCGACGAGTACTACGCCTCCTCGGAAGCCCACGGGTCGACGCTGATCATGGCCGAGGACTGGCTGGCGCATCCGGGTTCGGTGGGCAAACCCATGGCAGGCGCCGTGCACATCCTCGACGAGAACGGCGACGAGCTGCCGCCGGGGCAGGCGGGCGAGATCTACTTCGAGGGCGGAATGTCGTTCGAATACCTCAATGACGAGACGAAAACCGCCGCCTCCCGCTCCAGGCACGGGTGGGCAACCGTCGGCGACATCGGCTACCTCGACGACGAGGGCTACCTGTACCTCACCGACCGGCGCCACCACATGATCATCTCCGGCGGGGTGAACATCTACCCGCAGGAAGCGGAGAACCTCTTGGTGACTCACCCGAAGGTGTTGGACGCGGCGGTATTCGGCGTGCCCGACGACGAGATGGGGCAGCGGGTCGTGGCGGCCGTGCAGACCGTCGACCCCGCGGACGCCACGGACAGGTTCGCCGACGAGCTGGTGTCGTGGCTGCGGGATCGCCTGGCGCACTACAAGTGTCCGCGCTCCATCGCGTTCGAGGCTCAGCTTCCGCGCACCGACACCGGCAAGCTCTACAAGAACGGGCTGATCGAGAAGTACTCGGTGTGACACTGCGGATCGTCGACCTGGCGGAGCCGGCGCCGACCGGCGACGTCATGCCCGCGGGGGTGGTCATCGCCGTGGGGCAAGTCGCGGGCGCCCCCGAATTCTGGCTCCAGAACGCGACATTCACGCTGACCGAGGAGGGCGACTGCGCGGACCGCCGGGTGATCGTCGTCGACTCGGTGCCCGACGCACTGGCCGCGCTCACCGAGCGCTGCGGGCGGTGGCCGCGGGCAAGCGCCGTGTGCGACGACGTCTTACGAGCGATCGATCCCGCCGGCCCGGCGCTGCCCGCCGTCCTGACCGAATCGTTGGCCTACTCGACCTTGCAGGCGGGCCCCGAGTTCGCGCGCTGGTTGGGCGAACGCGGCCCGGCCGAAGTGCCCGACATCGCCGATCCGGTGCGGGCGGAGCGCGACGGCGACACGCTGCGCATCGCGTTCAACCGGCCGCAGCGCCACAACGCCTTCTCCACCGACACCCGGGCCGCGCTGCTGGAGGCGCTGACCGTCGCGCAGCTGGACCCCTCGGTGACCGGGATCGTGTTGAGCGGCAACGGGCCGTCGTTTTGCAGCGGCGGGGACCTCGCCGAATTCGGCACCTTCGCCGATCCGGCGAGCGCGCACCTGGCCCGCACCCGGCACAGCCCCGCGCTGGCCCTCGACGCGCTCACCGCACGGCTCGGCCGCGCCTGCAGGGCGGAGGTGCACGGCCGCGTGCTGGGCAGCGGGCTGGAGATGGCGGCGTTCTGCGGCTGGGTCTCCGCGCGGGCCGACGCGGTGTTCGGGCTACCCGAACTGCAGCTCGGCCTGATCCCGGGCGCCGGCGGGACGCTGAGCGTCACCCGCCGGATCGGCCGGTGGCGCACCGCCTATCTCGTGCTGTCCGGCCGCACCATCGACGCGCAGACCGCGCTGGCCTGGGGCCTGGTCGACGCCGTCTGCGCCTAAAGCGTTGTCAGAAGCCCGAATACGTGGTGGTCGTGGTCGACGGCAGGTTGGAGACGGCGATCACGCCGATGGCCACATACAGGATGATCATGATCACCGCGAACACGACACCGACGATGGCGCCGATGATGGCCCACTTCTTGGCGCTGTCGGCCGCCGCCTGGGCCTCGGCGTACCGCCCCTGGGACCACAGCCCGGAGACCTTGGTGGAGTACACGATCGAGACGATGCCGAACGGCAGGCAGCACAGCACGGTGCACAGGATGGCCCAGACGAGGTAGTTGTCCGGCTCGGCCTGGCCCGGCCAACCCGCTTGCGGCGCCGGGTAACCCGGTTGCGGCGCGGGATAACCCGGTTGCGGCGCCTGCCAGCCCGGCTGCTGGCCCTGCCATTCGGGCGGCTGACCCTGAAACTCCGGCGAGCCCTCGTATGGCCCTGGGGGATAACTCATGGCAGCCGACTTTCTTTCGACGCAGTAGCTTTTACCCGCCCGCCGCTTTGCTGGCGGATAAGTCAGGCAAGGATACAGCACACGTCGTCGTCAAGCCCGCACATTCGGACTCGCGCTCAGATGCCGCCCCGCGCCACGAGTTGCCCGGCGATCACGTTGCGCTGAATCTCGTTGGTGCCTTCGCCGACGATCATCAGGGGCGCGTCGCGGAAGTACCGCTCCACGTCGTATTCGCATGAGTAGCCGTACCCGCCGTGAATCCGCACCGCGTTCAGCGCGATCTCCATCGCCACTTCGGAGGCGAAGAGTTTGGCCATGCCGGCCTCCATGTCGCAGCGTTCACCGCTGTCGTAGCGCTCGGCGGCGTAGCGGGTGAGCTGCCGCGCCGCGGTCAGCTTGGTCGCCATGTCGGCCAGGTAGTTGCCGACCGACTGGTGCTTCCAGATGGGCCTTCCGAAGCTTTCCCGTTGCTGCGCATACGCGAGCGCGTCCTCGAGCGCCGCCGTACCCACGCCCAGGGCGCGGGCGGCCACCTGGATGCGGCCGGTCTCGAGGCCCTTCATCATTTGCGAAAAGCCTTCGCCCAGCTGGCCTCCCAGGACCGCGGACTCGGGCGCACAGAAGTCGTCGAAGGACAGCTCGCAGGACTCGACCCCCTTGTAGCCCAGCTTGGGCAGGTCCCGCGACACCGTCAGGCCGGGCCCGTGCTGGACGAGCACGATCGAGATGCCGCGATGGCGCGGGGTGGCTTGCGGATCGGTCTTGCACAGCAACGCGATCAGCCCCGACCGCCGCGCGTTGCTGATCCACGTCTTGGACCCGTTGATGCGCAAGCCCCCGGAGCCGTCAGGCACAGCGGTGGTCGTCATGTTCTGCAGGTCCGAACCACCGCCCGGCTCCGTCAACGCCATGGTGGCCCGCAGCTCGCCGGTCGCCATCGCCGGCAGGTGGGCCCGCTTCTGCTCGTCGGTGCCGAACAGCGTCAGCAGCTTGGCCACCACGGTGTGTCCGCCCATCGCGCCGGCCAGGCTCATCCAGCCGCGGGCCAGCTCCTCGGTGACCCGCACGTAGCACGGCATCGACACCGGCGACCCGCCGTATTCCTCGGGGACGGCCAGGCCGAAAATGCCGATCCGCTTCATCTGCTCTATCCACGCCTCGGGGTAGGTGTTGGCGTGCTCGACGTCGCGGACGGTCGGCTTCACGTCGCGGTCGATGAACGCCCGCACCGTGGCGACCAGCATCTCTTCTTCGTCGTTCAGCTCACTTCTCACATGTGCCATATTGGCCCCGTGACCTATGCGCGTGTACGGGAGGGCGGGCCCTACTTCGACGACCTTTCCCTCGGTCAGGTCTTCGACTGGGCGCCCGCGGCGACGCTGTCGTCGGGATTGGCCGCCGCCCACCAGGCGATCGTGGGCGATCGGCTGCGGCTCGCGCTGGACGCCAACCTGTGCGCGGCCGTCACCGGCCTGCCCGCCCCGCTCGCGCATCCGGCGCTGGTGTGCGACGTGGCGATCGGGCAGTCGACGCTGGCCACCCAGCGGGTCAAGGCCAACCTGTTCTATCGCGGGCTGGTGTTCCACCGGTTCCCGGTGATCGGCGATTCCCTCTATACGCGCACGGAAGTGGTTGGGCTGCGCCCCAATTCGCCGAAGCCCGGCCGGGCGCCGACCGGACTGGCGGCGCTGCGGATGACCACCGTCGACCAGGACGACCGGTTGGTGCTCGACTTCTACCGATGCGGCATGCTGCCCGCCGGCCCCGGCTGGCGGCCCGCGGCCGACGTCGCGCCGCCCGACGACCTGTCCGCCATCGGCACCGACGCGCCCGGCCCCGCGGCCGACCCGACCGCGACGTGGGACGGCGCCGCGTTCCGCGGCAAGGTGCCCGGCCCGCATTTCGACCCCGGTCTGGCCGGCGCGGTGCTGCACAGCACCGGCGACGTCGTCAGCGGCGCGCCGGAGCTCGCCCGGCTGACCCTGAATATCGCCGCGACACACCATGATTCGCGCGTCGCGGGCGGCCGACTGGTGTACGGCGGCCATACCATCGGGCTGGCCCTCGCGCAGGCGAGCAGGCTGCTGCCCAATCTGGTGACGGTGCTGGGCTGGCAATCCTGCGACCACACCGGCCCGGTGCACGAGGGCGACACGTTGTACAGCGAGTTGCATGTCGAATTCGCCGAGCCGACCGCCCACGGGGGCGTGCTCGGGCTGCGGTCGCTCGTCTACGCCGTCGGCGAACCGGATCGCGCGGTATTGGACTGGCGATTCAGCGCGCTGCAGTTCTGAGGAGACCCGCGAGCACAATGGGGGGCGTGAGCTCGGCCGCGTCGATGTGGGGCAGCAGCGGGCTGGCCTACCTGACCGGTCTGCCGGACGGGCCGCCCGACTTCTCCCGCGCCAACGTGCTGACCCGCGCCCGGCGGGTGGCCGCGGCCGCCGGCGAGCGCTTGCGCATCACCGTCGATGCCGCCGAACTGCTGGCCGGGCGGGCCGCAATGCTGGGCCTGAGCCGCGGCGGCCGGGTGTCGGCGGGTGGTGCCACCCGGTTGCTGGTCACCGCCGACGGCTGGTGCGCCATCACGCTGTCACGCACCGACGACGCCGCGGCCGTCCCCGCGCTGGTGCAAACCGATGACGTGCCCGAGGACCCCTGGCCGACGCTGCGGCGCTGGGCCGCAACGCGACAGCGCTCGGCGATCCTCGAGCGCGCGGCCCTGCTCGACATCCCCGCGGCGGCCCTCGGCGAAGCGGCGGCCGCGGCGCCGCGGATACGACCGCTGGGCGGCCGCGGGCCGGCGCGCGACGCCGGCGGGTTGCTGGTCGCCGACCTGTCCTCCATGTGGGCGGGCCCGCTGTGCGGACAGCTGCTGGCCCGCGCCGGAGCGACCGTCGTCAAGGTCGAGAGCCCGGCGCGCCCGGACGGCACCCGGGCGGGCAACCCGGCCTTCTTCGACTGGATGAACGGTGAAAAGCTTTCGTACTGCGTGGATTTCGATGCGCACGCCGACCAGTTGCGCGCGTTGCTCGCCGCGGCCGACGTCGTGATCGAGGGCTCGCGCCCCGCGGCGTTGACGCGGCGGGGGCTGGGGCCGGAGCAGGTCGAGCCGCGGGCGGGGCGAATCTGGTTGCGCATCAAGGGCCATGCCGACGGCAGGCCCGCGTTCGGCGACGACGCCGCGGTGGCCGGTGGCCTCGTCGGCGTCGCCGCCGACGGGCCGGTGTTCTGCGGCGACGCCATCGCCGATCCGCTGACGGGGCTGGAGGCCGCCCGGGCGGTCGCCGAATCGCTGGGGCGTGGCGGCGGCGAACTGGTCGAGATCTCGATGGCCGCCGCCGCGGCCGGCTACGCGGCGCTGCCCACGCTGGCGTCGGTCGCGAACCGGCCGGCGCCGCCCCCGCCGGTCCCGGCGACGGCCCGGCCGGCGGCCCGGCTGGGGGCCGACAACGACGCCGTGCGCCGGTTGGTATCCGCACGGACCTGCAGCCCGTGCTGATTCGGGGCGCCACCCTGCTGGACGGCACGACCACCGACATCAGGGTCGGCGACCGGATCGACGAAATGGGTGAGGCGCTGGTCGCCGAGCGCGGCGAGGGCGTGCTCTACGCCGGCGAGGGACTCGTCCTGCCCGGCCTGCACGACCACCACGTGCACGTGCGCTCCGCCGCCTCCGCGCTGGACTCCTTCTTCGTCGGCCCACCCGGGGTCAGCACCAAAACCGAACTGACCCAACTGTTGTCGAACGCCACGCCGGGACCGGACGGGTGGATCCGCGCCGTCGGCTATCACGAATCGGTGGCCGGTGACCTGGACCGGGCCGCCCTCGACGCGATGGTTCGGCGCGTCCCGGTGCGCATCCAGCATCGCAGCGGTGCGCTGTGGATCCTCAACTCCGAGGCGCTGGGCCGCGTCGGGTTGGCCGACCATCCCGATGGGCGCCTGCGCAGCGCGGACCACGGCTGGTCGGACCTGTTGCAGCGGCGCGAGAGCGACCTCGCCGAACTCAGCCGGCGCATCACCGCGACCGGCGTCACCGGCGTCACCGACGCCACCCCCGATCTCGACGCCGACGACATGGTGTCGCTGATGGTGGCGCACCGGCGCGGCGAGTTTCGGCCGCGGCCGAGCTTTCTGTCCCCCAGCAAGAAGATCCTGCACGACGACCGCCTCGACCTGGACGGCCTGTCGGACTGGATCGCCGGGCACCACCGGGAGGACCGGCCGGTCGCCGTGCACTGCGTGACCGCCGCCCAACTGGTGGTCACCATCGCGGCACTGCGGGCGGCCGGCGGCCATCCGCGGGACCGCATCGAGCACGCGGCCGTCGTGCCGGACGACAACGTGGCCGACCTGGCCGAGCTCGGCGTCACGGTGGTGACCCAGCCCAATTTCGTCGCAGAGCGCGGCGATCACTACCTCGCCGACGTCCCCGCCGCCGAGCATCCCGCGCTTTGGCGGGTCGCCTCCCTGTCGAAAGCGGCGGTGCCGGTGGCCTTTTCCACCGACATGCCGTTCGGTCACGGCGACCCATGGACGGCCATGCGCGCCGCCGTCCACCGCACCACCCCCGGCGGCGCAGTGCTCAATGCCAACGAATGTGTTTCCGCCCGAACGGCTTTGACGATGTTTCTGGGCCGGCCGGACCGGCCGGCCCAGCCGCGCACGGTCGCGGTCGGTGAGCCGGCGGACCTCTGCGTGCTGAGCGAGCCCCCGCACACGGCGCTGGCCGAGCTCGACGCCGGCATGGTGGCGGCCACCGTCATCGGCGGCGAGCTCGTTTACTTCGCGATGTGACCGGCGATCACGCCGCGAGGGCGAGCGCCGCGCGCAGACTGCCGCACTGGCTGTCGAAAAACCGCTGCGACACTTGCGCTTTGGGCACGACGAGGTCGAAGCCGTGGAAGGCGCCCGGAACGGTCTCGACCTGGCACGGCACCCCGGCGGCGGTCAGACGTTCGGCGTAGGCCAGGTCCTCGTCGTGGAACAGGTCATGCGTGCCGACCCCGATCCAGGCCGGCGGCAGGCCGCTCAGGTCTTCGCGCCGCCCCGGCACGGCCACCCACGGGTCGGCGTCGCCGAGGTACGCCGACCAACCGAACTCGTTGCTGCGGTTGTCCCACAGCCGGTAGTTCGGACTGCGGCCGGTGGCCGAGCTGCGGTCGTCGAGCATGGGATAGGTCAGCAGCTGGAACGCGGGGCTGACCTCGGCACGGTCTCGTGCCAGCAGGGCCAGCGCCGCCGCCAGCCCGCCGCCGGCGCTCGCGCCGCCGATCGCCACCCGGTAGCGGTCCACGGACGGCAGCCCGGCCAGCCAGGTCAACGCCGAATAGCAGTCCTCCAGCGGGGCGGGGTACGGATGCTCCGGTGCCAGGCGGTATTCCACCGACGCGACAACGATGCCCAGGCGCCGGCTGAACTTGCTGCAAAGCCGGTCGTCCTGCTTGGCCGTGCCGATCACGTACCCGCCGCCGTGGATCCACAGCAGCGCCGGGGACGGCTCGGCCAGGCCCGCCGGCCGGAAGAGCCGGACGCCCGCCCCCGAACCCAGGGTGATCACCTCGACGTCGCGGGCGGGCCTGCCCAGGCGTTCGCGCAGCGCCATGCTGGCCCGCATGATCGGCAGGGTCCGGCGACCGACCAGGCGGCGGGGGGCGAAACGGGCGATCCGCTGCAGGTCGGGATGAACTTCGGCGTGCGGCACCGCATCAGTATCCCCGACGCCTCACCGGCGAAACCTGGTATCAGTGATACCGGGAGGCAACGTGAGCGGAAACGCCCCGCGGCTGAATCCGCGGTTCGTCGACACCGTGCTCGGCAAGATCCGCGTGCAGGTCACCCCCGGCGCCGGCGCCGCCGTGCTGCTGTGGCCCAGCCTGCTGATGACCGGGGACCTGTGGGCCGGCCAGGCCGCGCGCTTCGGCGAGGCCCACCGCTTGGTGCTCATCGACCCACCCGGCCACGGCGGCAGCGAGCCCCTCGGGTCGGGCTTCACCTTCGCCGACTGCGCCCGCTGCGTCGTCGACCTGTTGGACGGGCTCGGCATCGACCGCGCCCACTTCGTCGGCAATTCGTGGGGCGGCATGATCGGCGCCACGTTCGCGGCCCACTATCCCGACCGCGTGCACCGCGCCGTCCTGATGAACTGCACGGCGTCGAAAGCCGGTGCCGTTCAGAAGGCGAAGTACGCGGCCATGCTGCGCGTGGCGGCGCTGCTGGGCGGGATCCGGCCGCCCCTGACGCGGTCGGCGCTGCGCGCCTTCGTCGGCCCGACGACGCTGCGCACCCGGCCCGACGTGGTCGAGGCCGTGCGCGCGAACCTGCGGACGGTCAACATCGAATCGGCGCGGTGGGCGGTCCGCAGCGTGGTACCCGCCCGGCCCGACCAGCACGCCCTGTTGCGAACGATCACGGTGCCCGTCCTGGTGGTCGCCGGTGCGGAGGACGCCACCTTCCCGGTCGCGGAGACCCGGGCCATGGCCGAGTCGATTCCCGGCGCGGCCTTCCGCGTGCTCGACGGGATCGCACACCTGGCGGCGCTCGAGGACCCCGCCCGGGTGAATGACGTGCTGGACGCCTTCCTGTTCGACAGTTGATCCGTGAGAACCCTTGGATTAACCGGTCGAAGATCGGGGTATCGGAGCAATGCTGACGAGCGTGTGTCAGCGTGCAGCTGTTGCTAGTTCGTCGTCGCAACGTCCCTCGCCGGGACCGAGCGCGGGCCGCCCGGTTGGGCAGGACGCGAGGGACGTGAATGCTGGGTCATCTTTACGATCGGGCACTCGGCGGCGAGCGATGTTGGATCCGCCACGACGACGGCGAGCTTCGGCCGCTGCCGGCGCACCGCTGGTTGGGCGTGCGATGTCCGGATGACGTGTGTCCCGGTGATGGATCTGGTGACGCCTTCGACGAAGACTTCGACGAAGCCGTCACGCAGATGTGCACCGGGCCGACCATTGAATTGGGTTGCGGGCCGGGCCGGTTGGTGGCCCGGCTGATTCAGCGGGGGATACCGGCCCTGGGCATCGACCGCTCGGTGGCCGCGATCCGGCTGGCGGGCCGCGGCGGCGCACCGGTCCTGCTGGGCGACGTGTTCGACCCGCTGCCCGCGATGGGGCTCTGGCAGACGGTGCTGCTGGTTGACGGCAACGTCGGCCTCGGCGGAGACCCGCGCCGCATCCTGGGGCGGGCGACCGAGCTGTTGGCGCGGGGCGGGCGCTGCGTGGCCGAGTTCGATGCCGAGGACATCGGCGTCCGTTCGCGCTGGGTGCGGCTGGAGTCGGCGCGCGAGGTCGGGCCCTGGTTCCGCTGGGCGTCGGTCGGCGTGGACAGCGCCGCCGGGCTCGCCGCGCAGGTCGGCCTGACGCTGACCGGTTGCCGGCTGATCGGCGGCCGGGTGATCGCGTGCCTGGCCGCCAGATGAGCGTGTCGCGACGGGTCTCGGACAGCAAACGCTGCCAAGGTTTTGAACAGGTCGACTTGTCACAGAGCAATTGCGCGCGGGACGTTTATGCAACGCCGCGCGTGCCGTCGGCTCAAACGTCAGTTTCGAAGTTGGGGCCGGGGGTACGCTGCCCTCACACGACGGCAAGGAGGCCGAGTATGAGTTCGTGCGCGAAATGGTTGCTGCGGGCCCGTCCCGGCGACTACGCGCTGGCCTTGAGCGTCGCAAGCGCTTCGCTGCCGGTGGTCGGTAAGCACCTCGAGCCCCTGGGCGGACTCACCGCTATGGGCATTTGGGGCGCCCGGCACGCGAACGACTTCCTTTCCGGGCGCAAGGAGCAGCGGCCGTCGGACGGCGACGCCGCCCGGCCCCAGGACGGGGCGAGCCTGCAGGACGTGTCCGTCGCGGCCCTGCGCGGCATCGTGTCCGCCGCGGACCTCGAATTGGAGTGGCCGGCCGCGCTGCGCACGCCACCGATCTGGGACGGGTTGCGCCAGCGCCGCTACCTGCACCGTCGCGCGGTCCACTATGGCGACCACCCCGCGCAGGTGCTCGACGTCTGGCGCCGCAAGGACCTGCCCGCGCAGCCCGCGCCGGTGCTGATCTTCGTGCCCGGCGGCGCCTGGGTGCACGGTAGGTGCATGGGGCAGGGCACCGCCCTGATGTCGCGGCTGGCCGAGCAGGGCTGGGTCTGCCTGGCGATCGACTACCGCGTCGCCCCGCATCACCGCTGGCCGCGCCACATCGTCGACGTCAAGACCGCGATCGCGTGGGCCCGGGCAAACGTCGACAAGTTCGGCGGTGACCGCAATTTCGTCGCGGTGGCGGGCTGTTCGGCCGGCGGCCACCTGTCCGCGCTGGCCGGGCTCACCCCCGACGACGCGCAGTACCACGCGAAGCTGCCCGAAGGCGCCAACACCTCGGTGGATGCCGTGGTCGGCATCTACGGCCGCTACGACTGGGAGGACCGCTCGACTCCCGAGCGGGACCGGTTCGTCGACTTCCTCGAGCGGGTGGTCGTCCGCAAGCGGATGGACCGTCACCCGGAGTTGTTCCGCGACGCGTCGCCGATGGCGCGCGTGCACCGAAACGCCCCGCCGTTCTTGGTGATTCACGGCAGCCGGGACAGCGTCATCCCCGTCGAGCAGGCGCGCAGCTTCGTCGACCGGATGCGCGCGGTCTCCCACTCGATGGTCGGCTACCTGGAGCTGCCCGGCGCGGGCCACGGGTACGACCTCATCGACGGGGAGCGGGCGGGCGCCGCGGCGCACGCGGCGTCGCTGTTCCTCAACCAGGTGTATCGCACCAAGACGAACGCGGCCAAAGAGGTTATCTGAACTGCCGCCGCTGAGTATGGTCCCTCTATGGGTAAGGGGCAGGGGTGAAACGGCTCAGCGGGTGGGACGCGGTTCTGCTGTACAGCGAAACGCCGAACGTGCACATGCACACCATCAAAGCCGCTGTGGTCGAGCTGGATCCCGATCGGCATGACTTCGACATCGACACGTTCCGCGAGGTCATCCGCGGCCGGCTGAACAAGCTCGAGCCGTTCTGCTACCAGCTGGTCGAAATACCGTTCCAGCTACACCATCCGATGTGGCGGGAGAACTGCGAGGTGGACCTCTCCTACCACATTCGGCCGCTGCGGCTGCCCGCGCCGGGCGGGCGGCGCGAGCTGGACGAGGCCATCGGGCGCATCGCGAGCACGCCGTTGGACCGCAGCCGCCCGTTGTGGGAGATGTACTTCGTCGAGGGCCTCGCCAACAACCGCATCGGGGTGGTCGGCAAGATCCACCACGCGCTCGCCGACGGCGTCGCGTCGGCCAACCTGCTGGCCCGCGGCATGGACCTGCAGCCGGGGCCGGAGGGCGGCCCGTACGAGTGCGATCCGCCGCCCACCACCCGGCAGCTGATGAGTTCGGCGTTCGCCGATCACCTGCGCCACGTCGGACGGATCCCCGGGACCATCCGCTACACCGCCCAGGGGCTCGGCCGGGTCCGGCGCAGCTCCCGCAAGCTGTCCCCGGAGCTGAGCCGGCCGTTCGAGCCGCCACCGAGTTTCATCAACCACAAGATCACCCCCGAGCGCAGGTTCGCCACCGCCACCCTGGCGCTGACCGACGTCAAGGAGACCGGCAAGCGGCTGGGCGCGACGATCAACGACATGGTGCTCGCCATGTCGGCCGGGGCGCTGCGGACGCTGCTGCTGCGCTACGACGGCCAGGCCGAACCCCTCCTGGCGTCGGTGCCGATGAGTTTCGACTTCTCGCCCGACCGGATCTCCGGGAACCGCTTCACCGGCGTGCTGGTGGGCCTGCCCACCGATTCCGACGATCCGCTGGAGCGGGTGCGGTGCAGCCACGAGAACGCCATCGCCGCCAAGGAGAGCAACCAGCTGATGGGGCCGGAGCTGGTCAGCCGCTGGGCGGCCTACATGCCGCCCGCCCCCACCCAGGCGTTCTTCCGGTGGGCCTCCGGCCGGGACGGGCACAACAAGATCCTCAACCTGAACATCTCCAACGTGCCCGGGCCGCGACAGCGCGGCCGGGTGGGCGGCGCGCTGGTCACCGAGATCTACTCGGTGGGTCCGTTGACCGCCGGCAGCGGGCTGAACATCACCGTGTGGAGCTACGTCGATCAGCTCAACATCTCCGTGCTGTCCGACGGCGCCACGCTCAAGGACCCGCACGAGGTGACCGAGGCGATGGTCGCCGATTTCATCGAAATACGCAGGGCCGCAGGCCTTTCCGAGGAGCTCACCGTCGTCGAAGCGGCGATGGCGCCGGCCTGACCGGCGGGCCGTTGGAAATGTCACTCTCGCCTGGCGTCAATGGCGTTCTAACCGACCGCTAACATCACAGCAGCCGTCCCTATCCGATGAAGCTGTGGGAGCACCGTGAGCGAAGAAGCCAACGAACCCGAAGTCCTGGTCGAACAGCGGGACCGGATCCTGATCATCACGATCAACCGGCCGAAGGCCAAGAACGCGGTCAACGCCGCGGTCGCCAACGGCCTAGCCGAGGCCGTCGACCGGCTCGACGGCGATCCGGGCCTCTCGGTGGGCATCCTCACCGGCGCCGGCGGATCCTTCTGCGCGGGCATGGACCTCAAGGCCTTCGCGCGGGGCGAGCTGCCGATCGTCGAGGGTCGCGGCATGGGCTTCACCGAGCGTCCGCCCGTCAAACCGCTCATCGCGGCCGTCGAGGGCTACGCCCTGGCCGGCGGCACCGAGTTGGCGCTGGCCACCGACCTGATCGTCGCGTCCAAGGACTCGGCCTTCGGCATCCCGGAGGTCAAGCGCGGACTGGTCGCCGGCGGCGGCGGCCTGCTGCGGCTGCCGCAGCGCATCCCGTCGGCCATCGCCATGGAGCTCGCCCTCACCGGTGACAACCTGCCGGCCGAGCGGGCGCACAAGCTGGGATTGGTCAACGTGCTGGCCGAGCCGGGCAAGGCGCTCGACGAGGCCATCGCGCTCGCCGAGCGGATCGCGGCCAACGGGCCGCTCGCGGTGGCCGCCACCAAGCGGATCATCGTCGAGTCGCGCGGCTGGAGCCCTGAGGAGATGTTCGCCGAGCAGAACAAGCTGCTGGCCCCGGTGTTCTCGTCCAACGACGCCAAGGAGGGGGCGATCGCCTTCGCCGAGAAGCGTCCGCCGCGCTGGACGGGCAGCTGAGGCCGCGGTCCGCGGCCCGGCCTCGGCGTGGTTAAACTACAGTCGGGCATGACACTTTTGGCCAGCTTTGTAACGCGTTGATACCGGAGTGCAAGCGTGAGTATTTCGTTGCTGCTGGAGATGGCGGCGTCGAGCAATCCCGATCGCACGGCGGTTGTCTCCGGTGACCTGCGGCTGACCACCCAGCAGCTCAGCGATCTCGCCGACGGCGGCGCCGGGGTGATCGCGGAATCCAACGCCAAGCACGTGGTCTACGTGGGCACCGGCGGCGCGGCGCTGCCGGTGCTGATCTTCGCGGCCGCGCGCGCCGGGGTGGCCTTCACCCCGATCAATTACCGGCTGTCGGCCGACGGCATCCAGGCGCTCATCGATCGCCTGCCCGAACCGCTGGTGATCGTCGACGGCCGCTACCGGGACATGGTCGGCGACGCCGCGGGCCGGCTGATGACCACCGACGAGTTCCTGGCGGCCGCGCGCGACAACGAGCCGGCGGCGGAATTCCCCGACCCGGACTCGGTCGCGATCGTGCTGTTCACGTCGGGCACCACGTCGCAGCCCAAGGCCGTCGAACTGTCGCACAACAACCTGACCAGCTATGTGACCGGCACGGTGGAGTTCGAATCGGCCGCCGAGAGCGACGCCGCGCTGATCTGCGTGCCGCCCTATCACATCGCCGGGGTGGGCGCCGCGCTGTCGAACCTGTACGCCGGCCGCAAAATGGTGTACCTGCCGAATTTCGATGCGCAGGAATGGGTTCGGCTGATCAACGCCGAGAACGTGACCACCGCGACGGTGGTGCCCACCATGCTGGACCGCATCGTCGCCGCGCTGGAGGCCGACGGCCACGAGCTGCCGTCGCTGCGCAACCTCGCGTACGGCGGTTCGAAGGTGGGGCTGCCGCTGGTGCGCCGGGCCCTGGAACTGCTGCCGGGGGTGGGCTTCGTCAACGCCTACGGGCTGACCGAAACGAGCTCGACCATCGCGGTGCTGACCCCCGACGACCACCGGGCGGCGCAGGGCGCGGAGACGCCCGAGGCCGCCCGGCGGTTGGCGTCGGTCGGGCGGCCCGTGCCCGGCATCGAGATCGAGATTCGCGATGAGGACGGCAATGTGCTCGGGCCCGGCGAGACCGGCGAGCTGTTCGTCCGCGGTGAGCAGGTGTCCGGACGTTACACCGGGATCGGTTCGGTGCTCGACGAAAACGGTTGGTTCCCAACCAAAGACATCGCCATGCTGGACGAGGAAGGCTACCTGTTCATCGGCGGGCGCAGCGACGATACGATCATCCGCGGCGGCGAGAACATCGCCCCCGCCGAGCTCGAAGAAGTCTTGGTCGAGCATCCGCACGTGCGCGACGTCGCCGTGGTCGGCGTCGAGGATCCGCAGTGGGGCCAGGCGATCGTCGCCGTGGTGGTGCCCCGCCCCGGCGCGGAACCGGACCCCGAGGAATTGCGCGAGCATGTCCGTAAAAGCTTGCGCGGGTCGCGAACCCCGGACCGGGTGGTGTTTCGCGACGAGCTGCCCACGACCCCCACCGGCAAGGTACTTCGCCGGGAGATCATCGAGACGCTGGAAGGGCTACGTGCATGATCAAGAATGGAACCCGCCTGGCCAGCCAGGTGTGTGACACGCAGGTGATCGTCGTCAGGAGCGCCGACAGCCTCGACGACTTGCGTTGTGGCGGTGCGCCGATGGTGCCGATAGGCGGCGAGCGGTCGGGCGAGTTGGACCCCGCCTTCGCCGCCGGCACCGTGATGGGCAAGCGCTACGTCGACGAGACCGGCGCCGAGGTGCTGGTGACCAAGCCGGGCGCGGGCAGCCTGAGCGTCGGTCAGACCGCGCTGCAACTCAAGGAGGTCAAGCCGCTGCCGGCCAGCGACTGAGGCGTTACTCGCCGATATTGTTGCGGAGCACGAATTCCCTTGCCTTGATCAGGAATTCGAGCTGATCGCCGACCTGGCGCAGCGGATCGATGCTGCCGCTCGAACGGGACAGCACAATGGCGCCCTCCAGGGCGGCGACCGACATCATGGCCAGCGACGCGGCGCACGGCTCGTCGAAGCCGTCGTGAGTGAACGCCCGGGTCAACGCGGCGCACCAGCGGCCCAGGATGGCGCCGGCCTCCTCGGAAAGCTTGGGGTCGGTGTCATCCGAGCCGATCGCCGCGGCCACCACCGGGCAGCCGGCGTTGAAGCCGCCCTCGGTCAGCAGGCGCTCCCAGAACTCGACGAACTTGCCCAGCAGCACCCGGGCGCCCTGGTCGACGGCGTCGTCGATCATCGCGGTGATGGAGTCACCGGAATAGCGCAGGGCCTCGATCAGGATCTGGTTGCGGCCGTCGGGGAAGTGGTAGTAGACGGAGCCGCGCGGCGCGCCGCTGCGGGCTAGCACCGCGTCGATGGTCACCCCGGCGGCGCCGCGTTCACGCATCACCTCTGCGGCGCTGGCCAGCATCTTCTTGCGCGTGCCGCCGCGCTTCGTCGGGGCGAGGTCCTGCACTGCTTCGCTCGTGGTCGCCACTCTCGTGCCTCCCGTGGCTAACATCATGCAGCGTGAGAATGCCGAAGTGCCGGCCAATGCATGCTGCGCGGGTTAAAGCGGAAAGTCCGGCGCTTGAGGTCGGGCATCTCGCGGGTGAATTGATAGCCGCCGATGTTCAGCTCGATGATCCACATGTTCTCTCCCGGCCTTAGCGCCGCCCATGATTATGCTTAGAAGCATATAAGACATCGGTTTAGTAAGCAAATCTATTCCCTATGTAAGTGCTGAAGCACGGGAAATGTCCGCGCACGCCGTCTGGACGCACGGTTTACCAGAGCGTAACCGGCAGGTTTCTATGCTCTTTTGCATAATTTGAGCGCCGGCCGGGCCCGAAACGCCGAGCGTGCACCCACTGCGCAGGTGGGTGCACGCTCCGCGCCGGGCGTCAGCCCTCGATCGTGTGGCCCATCGGCATGAGGACGCTCTTCTGCTGGGTGAAGTGCTCCACGCCCTCGGGGCCGTTCTCGCGGCCGATGCCGGAGTTCTTGTAGCCGCCGAACGGGCAACACGGGTCGAAGGCATACCAGTTGATCCCGTAGGTCCCCGTGCGGATCTTCTCCGAGACCTCGATGCCGCGCTGGATGTCGGTCGTCCACACGCTGCCGGCCAGGCCGTACACCGAGTCGTTGGCAATCTTGATCGCGTCCTCCTCGGTGTCGTAGGGGATGATGCTCAGCACCGGCCCAAAGATCTCCTCCTGGGCGATCGTCATCTTGTTGTCGACGTCGGCGAAAACCGTTGGCTGCACGAAGAATCCACCGTCCAGGCCCTCGGGACGGCCGCCGCCGCACACCAGCCGCGCGCCCTCCTCGATGCCCTTGGCGATGTAGCCCTCGACCCGGGCGCGCTGCTTCTCCGAGATCAGCGAACCGACCTGGGCGGCCGGGTCGGACGGCAGGCCCACCGGCAGCGCCTGCACGAAAGCGCTTACCGCGTCCACGATCTCGTCGTAGCGCGAGCGCGGGGCCAGGATACGGGTCTGCGCCACGCAGGCCTGACCGGTGTTCATGATCCCGGAGAACACCAGCATCGGGATGGCGGAGGGCAGGTCGACGTCGTCGAGCACGATGGCCGCCGACTTCCCGCCGAGCTCCAGGGTGCACGGCTTGAGCATCTCCGCGGCGCGGCGGCCGATCTCCTTGCCGACGGCCGAGCTCCCGGTGAAGGAGAACAGGTCGACGTTCGGGTTGGAGGTCAGCGCCTGCCCGGTCTCGATCCCGCCGGGCACCACCGACAGCACGCCCTCCGGCAGGCCGGCCTCGGCGAAGGCCTCCGCCAAAGCGTTTGCGGACAGCGGGGTTTCGGCGGCCGGTTTGAGCACCACCGTGCAGCCGGCCAGCAGCGCCGGGCCCAGCTTGTTGACGGCCAGGAACAGCGGCACATTCCACGCGACGATCGCCCCCACCACGCCGATGGGCTCGCGGTGCACGATGCTCTGCCCGTACCCGCCGGTGCGAATCTCTTTCCACTTGACCTGGTCGACCGCGGGGCCGGCGAAGAAGTTCAGCGCCCCGATCGAGCTCATCCAGTGCATCGTTTCGATGCCGGTGGGCGGCTGGCCGGTCTCGGCCGCGAGCAGCTGGGTGAACGTGTCCTTGCGCTCCTCCATCAACTTGAGCGCGTTGGCGATCACGGCCGCCCGCTCCTTGGGCGGGGTGGTGGGCCAGGGGCCGTTGTCGAAGGCGGCGCGGGCCGCGGCGACGGCGGCGTCGACGTCGGCGGCCGCCGCCAGCGGCACCTTGCCGACGTACTCGCCGGTGGCCGGGCAGCGCACCTCGATCACCTCGTCGGTCGACGGCTCGGTCCACTTGCCGCCGATGAAAAGCTTGTCGTATTCGGTCTTAACCTCGGTCATGCGCGCCACCCTACCCAAGCCGACGCGAAACGAGAACACGTTTCACTATTGGGGTTGCAGGACCAGCACCAGATTGCTCACCCCGAACTCGCGCAGCACCGGCACGCGCGTCAGCCACCACGCCCATCGGGGGTGGTAGCGGGGAAATGCGGCCACCGCCGCCCCGGTGCTCGCGGCCCACGTCAGGCCGTCGGCCGCGGACACGGCGAACAACGACGACCCGTAGTTGTTTTTGGCCGGGCGCCCGTGTTTGCGGGCGTACCGCTCGGCGGCGCGGGCGCCGCCGAGGTAGTGGGTCAGGCCCATCTCGTGCCCGCCGAACGGGCCCAACCAGACGGTGTAGGAGAGCACGGCCAGGCCGCCGGGCTTGGTCACCCGCAGCATCTCGGCGCCGAGCTGCCACGGCCGCGGCACGTGCTCGGCGACGTTGGACGACAGGCAGATGTCCACCGAATCGTCGGCGAACGGCAGCGCCATGCCCGAGGCGCGCACGAAGTTCCCGGGACCCCCGGCGGTCGGCGGGCCGGCCGCGTGCATCTCGCTCGGGTCGGGTTCGACGCCGACATAGCGGATCCCGGCGTCGGCGAAGGCGGCCGAGAAGTAGCCGGGCCCGCCGCCGACGTCGAGCAGGGTGCGGCCCGCCCCCGGCTCGCCGCGCGCGCCCAGCCACAGGTCGCTCACCATCGCGGCGGTGTCGGCCGCCAGCGCCCCGTAGAACCGGGCCGGGTCCGACTGCTCGAAGCGGAATTCGGAGAGCAGTCGCAGGGCGCGGGCCAGGGTCGCCCGCCGTGCGAAGACTTGGGTCGGATGCCGGGTCGCGGCCACCGGCCAACCCTACGCAGCCCCGAGGCCACACTCACCCGCAAGCTAGGCTGACCAGTGATGTCCGATCTGCGCTCCGTGCTCCTGCTGTGCTGGCGCGATACCGGCCATCCCCAGGGCGGCGGCAGCGAGGCCTACTTGCAGCGCATCGGCGCGCAGCTGGCCGCGTCGGGCATCGCCGTCACGCTGCGCACCGCCCGATACCCGGGCGCGCCCCGCCGTGAGGTGGTCGACGGCGTCCGGATCGACCGCGCCGGCGGCCGTTACTCCGTCTACGTCTGGGCCCTGCTTGCGATGGCCGCGGCGCGGCTGGGGCTCGGACCGCTGCGCCGGGTGCGGCCCGACGTCGTCGTCGACACCCAGAACGGCCTGCCGTTCCTCGCCCGGCTGGTGTACGGCCGGCGGGTGGTGGTGCTGGTGCACCACTGCCACCGCGAGCAGTGGCCGGTGGCCGGGCCGGTGCTCGGCCGGCTCGGCTGGTTCGTCGAGTCGACGCTGTCGCCGCGGCTGAACCGGCGCAACCAGTACGTCACGGTGTCGCTGCCGTCGGCGCGCGACCTGGTGACCCTCGGCGTCGACAACGCGCGAATCGCGGTGGTGCGCAACGGCCTCGACGAGGCGCCGGCGCGATCGCTGTCCGGCCCGCGCGCCGCCGCGCCGCGGGTGGTGGTGCTGTCGCGGCTGGTGCCGCACAAGCAGATCGAGGACGCGCTGGAGGCCGTCGCGCAGCTGCGGCCGCGCATCCCGGGTCTGCACCTCGACATCGTCGGCGACGGCTGGTGGCGCCAGCGGCTGGTGGACCACGTCCGCCGGCTCGGCATCTCCGACGCGGTGACGTTCCACGGCCACGTCGACGACGTGACCAAACACCATGTGCTGCAAAGCTCTTGGGTGCAGCTGCTGCCCTCGCGCAAGGAGGGCTGGGGCCTCGCGGTCGTCGAGGCGGCCCAGCACCGGGTGCCGACCATCGGCTACCGCTCCTCGGGCGGCCTATCCGACTCGATCGTCGACGAGGTGACCGGCATCTTGGTCGACACCCACGCCGAGCTGGTGGATCGCCTCGAGGAGCTGCTGTCCGACCCGGTGCTGCGCGACCAACTCGGCGCCAAGGCGCACACCCGCAGCGGGGAATTCTCGTGGCGGCAAAGCGCCGATGCGATGCGCACCGTCCTCGAGGCGGTGCGGGCGGACCACCCGGTGAGCGGCCTAGTCAGCGGCCGGGGCTGACCGGCGCCGCCACGCGCCGACCGCCGCGCCGGCACCTCCCGCCAGCAGCGCGGCCAGCCACGCCAGATGCGCGATCAGCGTCACCGTCCGGGCGCCGGCGGAGACCGTGGCCGCCTCACCGCCGATGCGATAGAGCGCGAGCCCGTCGTCGCGGTGGACCGGCGTGAGCGCGGCGAGGGTGCGGGCCGACGCCCCCATGTCGCCGGCGGAGTCCGACTCCACGACCAGCCACGCCACCCCGGCCGGGGCCAGGGCGGCCGGCTCCGGCCCGGCCAGTAGCAACTGCTGCACCGCGCGGGCGCGATTGCCCTCGCCCGGGATGACGGTCCCCGAGATCACCAGGTCGCCGGTGCTCAGCACGTCGGCGCGCACCCAGCGCGGCAGCGGGTCCAACACCGGCGCGCGGCCCGACCAGGTGTAGAGCCGCATGGTGCCGGCCGGCAACACCGCCACCGGCCCGGGCCGCTCGTTGATCGCGGCGGCCACCGCGGCCCACCCGCTCGGATACCGCACCGGCGACAGCTGGCCCCACACGCCCCAGGCCAGGTCCGGCAGCGTGACGACCAGGGCGAGGCAGCACACCGGCGCCACGACAGCCGGCCACACCCACCGGCGCAGCGTCACCACCGCGCCCGACCCCGCCAGCGCGTAGCCCGGCGCGGCCAGCGCCACCCACTTCTGCCCGTCCCGCAACACCCCGAACGCCGGTGTGGCGTCGACCAACGCGCCCAGCAGGTGCAAACCCGGGCCGGTCGCCAGCGCGGCCGGTACCAGCACGGCCGCCGCCGCCAACACCAGCAGCGGTCGCACCGCCGGGCGGCGCACCGCGGTCGGCAGCCCGGCCGCCACCACGCCCAGCAGCACGACGGCCGACGCCACCGCGAACGACGTGGTCCGCGAGATCGGCACGGCCTCGCCGTTCCAGATGCCACCGAGGCTGGCCAAGGTGCCCAGCGTGCCCAGACCCGGCTCCGCGCGCGGCGCGAACGCCGTCACCCCGAGCGTGTTCGCCGCCGTGTGGGAGGCCAGCGACGCGCCGAGGGCCGACGCGGTGAGCCACGGCAGCGCGGCCACCAGCGCGGCGGCCGACGCCGCCGCGGCGCACAGCGGCCGGGACCGGCCCGACCCCGGGACGGCCACGCACACCAGCCCGACGGTCGCGGCGAGCAGCAGACCGGTCGGCGTCAGCCCGGCCAGCGCGATCCAGAACACCAGCCCGAAGAACGAGGACGACGACGCCCGCAGCCGCAACATCGCCGCCGCGACCCACGGCAGGCAGCCGTAGCCGAGCAGCAGGCTCCAGTGACCCTGCAGCAGCCGCTCGGCGACGTAGGGGTTCCAGATCGCCAGGGTGCTGGCGACGAGCTCCCCGGGCGCGCCCGCGTCGGGCAGCGCCGTCGCGACCAGCCGGGCCGCACCCCACCCCGCGAGCCACAGCCCCAGCACGAGCAGCGCCTTGACCACCACGCCGCCGTCCAGCACGTGCGAGGCGAGCGCCACCGCGAAGTCCTGCGGCGTGGCCCGCGGCGCCGCCGTCAAACCCAGCGCGGTGTCGGAGACGTACGAGCGCGGCGTGGAAACGGCGTCGCGCAGCAGCAGGTAACCGGGCTTGAGCAGCGGCCCGACCACCAGCAGCGCCAGGACCAACGCGTAACCGGGCCGGGTCCAGCGCACGCGGCGGGCTACTCCCGTTCGGGTGGGCCGGTGGGCTCGGCCGGCGGACCCGCATCGGGCGGCTCGTCGGCTCCCAGCGCGGGCGCCTCGGGATCATCGCGCGAAGCGGGGCGCTGGGTGGG
Source organism: Mycobacterium sp. E2989 (assembly GCF_001667595.1). Lineage (NCBI taxonomy): Bacteria > Bacillati > Actinomycetota > Actinomycetes > Mycobacteriales > Mycobacteriaceae > Mycobacterium > Mycobacterium sp. E2989. The sequence goes on from NZ_LZJX01000037.1 coordinate 22,612, forward strand.
CAGCTTTTCGGTCTCGGCCTCGGCGCCGGGCACCGGCTCCTCGAGCCCGCTGCGGCCGAAGAAGTCCTGATCACCGCGGTCCAGGCCGGGGTCGGTCAGCGCGCTCTCGGTGCGCAGGCTGAACGAGGCGAGCAGGCCGCCGCCGACGAGGGCGATCAGGCCGACCGCGGTGAAGGTGATCGGCAGTACCCGCGACCACAGCGACAGCCGGTCGCGTTCGTCGCGGGCGGCGTTCACCTGCGACTCGACAGTGTCCTGGTTGGAGGTGACCTTGTAGTCGGCCAGCGTCAGCTCCGGCTTGAGCGGATCGCGGGCGAAGTAGTGGTTGGCGTGTTCGGTCTGCTTGACGATGGTGCCGGACACGGGGTCCACCCAGAACGTGCGCTGCGCCGCGTAGTAGCGGGTCATGGTGATCTGCTCGTTCGGGTCACCGCCCTGGACGCCCCACATCGACGCGGACGTGGTCTGCTTGGCGTCCTCGTTGCCGGCCAGCAGCGACGGGTACGCCACGGGGGCCACCAGCTTGCCGTCGGCGTTGTAGCCGATGTTCTGGGTGAACTTGTAGGTCGTCAGTCCGTTGACGTCCTCTTGGCTGTCGTAGTTGACGTCGAAGGGCTTCTGCGCGATCGGGTCGAAGTAGGGGTACGTCTTCTTCTCGGTGTGGAACGGGAACCGGTAGGCCAGGCCGTCGTGGCGCAGCGGCATCGCGGTGGGCGGGTTCTCGTCGTTGAAGGCGCGCGGCTTCTGGACCGAGCCGCCGGCGTGGGTGTCGTCGGAGACGGCCATCGCCGTCTTGCGGTTGAGCGTCACGGTGTCGACGATCGCGAGCAGCAGGCCGCTGTCCTTCTGCTTGTCGGTGCGCCGCACCGAGCTTCCGACCTGCAGCGTGACGACGTCGGCGTTCGCGGGGGACTCGACGCTGACCTGCTGCTGGGACACCAGCGGCACGTTCTGGTTGACGACGACGTGATCGGTCGACAGCGACGCGGAGTCGAGGGCGGTTCCGGTGCCGTCGCTGACCAGCGTGGTGTCGAGGTTCAGCGGGATCTTGGTGATCCTGCTGGTGGTGTATGTCGACAACAGCAGCGCGGCGATCAGCAGGGCGGCTCCGAGTCCGATGATCCCGCATGCGGCGAACCGCAACATGACTGCTCGGTTCACGTGGCCGTGCCCTCCTAGTGCTCTCGTGCGTCGTCAGCCGCAAACCCGTTTGACCCTAACAGCAGAACGTAAGGCCCCGGCTTACGAACCTGTTGCCGCCGCCCCGCGGGTGCTTCGGGTGTACCCATTCGTTCGCAAACGCATCAGATGCAGACTGTGGGGGTGACGGATGGCCAGCGGGCGGGCGGGACCCGCAGCTTCCTGCCCGCGGTGGAGGGGATGCGCGCCTGCGCGGCCATGGGCGTGGTGGTCACCCACGTCGCGTTCCAGACCGGGCACTCCAGCGGGGTCACCGGGAGGCTCTTCGGCCGCTTCGACCTCGCGGTCGCGGTGTTCTTCGCGCTGTCCGGTTTCCTGTTGTGGCGCGGCCACGCCGCGGCGGCACGAGGCCTGGGAGCGCGGCCCCGCACGGGCCACTACTTGCGGTCCCGGGTGGTGCGCATCATGCCGGCCTATCTGGTGGCGGTGGTGGTCATCCTGTCGCTGCTGCCCGACGCGGATCGCGCCAGCCCGACGGTGTGGTTGGCCAACCTGACCCTCACCCAGATCTACGTGCCCCTCACCCTGACCGGCGGGCTGACCCAGATGTGGAGCCTTTCCGTCGAGGTCAGCTTCTACCTGGCCCTGCCGGTCCTGGCGTTGCTGGCGCGGCGCCTGCCGGTCGGTGCGCGGGTGCCGGCGATCGCCGGGCTGGGGGCGCTGAGCTGGTTGTGGGGCTGGGTGCCCATCCATTCCGCGTCGGGCACCAACCCGCTCAACTGGCCGCCCGCGTTCTTCTCCTGGTTCGCCGCGGGCATGCTGCTGGCGGAATGGGTGCACAGCCCGGTCGGCACACCGCACCGGTGGGCCCGGCGGCGGGTGTCGATGGCCGTCGTCGCCCTGCTGGCCTACCTGCTGGCGGCCTCCCCCCTGGCCGGCCCGGAGGGCCTGATCCCCGGCACCGCAACGCAGTTCGCGGTCAAGACGGCGGCGGGCTCGCTGTTGGCGTTCGCGCTGGTCGCCCCCCTGGTGCTGGACCGCGTCGACACTTCGCATCGGCTGCTGGGCAGCACCGTCATGGTGACGCTGGGGCGGTGGTCCTACGGCCTGTTCGTGTGGCACCTGGCCGCGCTGGCCATGGTGTTCCCGGTGCTCGGCACGTTCGCGTTCACCGGCCGGATGCCCGCGGTGCTGGCGCTGACGCTGATCTTCGGGTGGGCGATCGCCGCCGTCAGCTACGGCCTGGTCGAGTCGCCCTGCCGGGAAGCGTTGCGGCGCTGGGAGAAACGCGAGGCGCCGGCCGAGAGCCGCGGCGCCGTGGACGCCGAGGCGGACGCGATCGCGCCCTAGCCGGTGCGGTCCATCCACTCTTCCAGCGTGTCCGCGGACGGCAGACAGACGGCCCGGTCGATCTTCTCGAACAGGTCGGCCCCGTATTCGACGGTGGACCGGATGAGGCCGCCCAGCGCCTCGACGTGGATGCCGTCGGACAGCAGGTAGGCGTTCTCGCCGACGACGCTGACCTGGCTGGGCCGGGCCGTCTCGCGCACAAACGCCTTGGGCCAATGGGTTTCGCGATTCCAGTCGTTCACCAGCTCCATCAGCCGCGGCCGCTCGGTGGCGGGGTAGTAGCCGGCGGGGCTGACCGAGATCTCGAAGACGTCGCGCCGCAAACCGTTGATCCGCAGGTTCACGTGCAGCTTGCCGCGCTCGTAGCTGGGCAGCATCATGAACTCCTCGCCGTCGTCGCTGCGGAAGAATCGCAACTGACGCGATTGCAGATAGCGTTCGATCAGCTCCGTGCTCAGGGGTTCGATCTGCATGGGCCCGATGATGGGGCCGCGGGCTTGGAAGATTCTTGGTGCGTTGGGGTCAGGCCGGCTCGGTGGCCTGCAGGCGCGCCATGATCTCGGCGCGCACCGCCGACCGCCGGGCCTTGCCGGCGTCGTCGCGCAACGGGGCGTCGACGAATTCGACGAACGCCGGCACCTTGTATCCCGCGATGCGTTCGCGCAGGAACTCCCGCACGCCCGCGGCGTCCAGCGCGGCGCCGTCGGCCGTGTGCACCAGCGCGTAGGGCACCTGGCCGAGGTCGCCGGAGTTCGGGTCGGGCACGCCGACCACGAGGCAGGACAGCACGTCGGGGTGCGCGGACAACGCGTTCTCGATCTCGGCGGGGTAGACGTTGCGCCCGCCCACGGTGAACATGTCCACCCGCCGGTCCGACAGATACAGGAAGCCGTCGGCGTCGAAATGGCCAAGATCGCCAAGGGAATCCCAGCCGTCGCGGGACTTGGCCGTGGCGCCGACGTAGCGGTAGGTGGGCCCGCTGCCCGGGCCGGGCCGCATGTAGATCTCGCCGACCACGCCGGGCGGACACGGGTTGCCGTCGTCGTCGAGCACCCGCATCTCCCCGGCGACCACGACGCCGACCGAGCCGCGGTGGCTCAGCCACTGGTCGCCGGAGATGAACGTGAGCGCCTGTAATTCGGTGCCGCCGTACAGTTCCCAGACGGCCTCGGGACCGAGCAGGTCGATCCAGGCCTGCTTGACCGCGGGCGGGCACGGCGCCCCCATGTGCCAGAACCGGCGGATCGACGAGAGGTCGTAGGACCCGGGGTCGGCGTGGTAGACCGGCAGCGTCCGCTGCATGATCGTCGGTACCGTCGTCAGGAACGTGACGCGATGGTCGGTGATCAGCCGCAGGAACTGCCCCGGGTCGAAGCGGCTCATCACGACGAGGTGATGCCGCATCAGCAGCGCGATGGTCGCGGTGGTGAAGCCGGTGTTGTGGGACAACGGGATCGGCACCAGGGTCGTGTCGCCCTCTTGCGCGCCCAGCGGATAGCCGATGGCGGCCGGTATCCGGGTGTCGCCCGCCGATTCGATCAGCTTCGGGCGGCCGGTGCTGCCGCCGGACCCCATCGCCTTCCACACGGGCGAGACCGCCTCCGGCAGCGCGGCGTCGGAGTATTCCGGGCCGGGCATGAAACCCACTGGCACGCTGGGCATTTCGGGGCTTTCGCGGCCCACCAGCAGGGCGGACGGCCGCAACTCGAGCAGGCCGGCCAGCTCGGCGTCCGGCAGCCGCGCCGACAGCGGCTGGGGCACCGCGCCCAGCTTCCAGCACGCCACCGCCGCCTGGATCCACTCGACGGAGTTGGGCAGCACGATCGTCACGTAGTCGCCGACCCCGACGCCCCGCTCGGCGTAGGCGCGCGCCAGCCGGTTCGTCGAGGCGTCGAGTTCGGCGCGGGTGAGGGTCAGCCCGTCGCAGGTGACGGCGGGTTCGTCGGGCGCGAGTGCGGCCAGCGCCGCGATCTGGGTGCCGATCGGCGGGATCGGCTCACTCATATGCGCCCTGCCGCTCGAAGATACGGCGGGGGTTGTCGACGAGCATGGTCTTCAGCTGCTCGTCGGTGACGCCGCGCTCCTTGAGCGCGGGGATGACGTCGTTGTGGATGTGCAGGTAATGCCAATTCGGCGCGGCCACCGCCAGCAGGTCCTCGGGTATCGCATCGAAGTAGCAGTTCGCGTCGTGGGACAGCACCATCTTGTCGGCATGCCCACGCTCGCACATCTGCGCCACGGTGTTGACCCGGTCCTCGAACGGCAGGTACACGTCGATGCCGAATCGGTCCATCCCGATGTAGGAGCCGGCGGCGATGAGTTCCTCGAGGTAGCCGAGGTCGGTGGTGTCGCCGGAATGGCCGATGACCACGCGGCTCAGGTCGACGCCCTCCTCTTCGAAGATGCGTTGCTGCTCGAGCCCGCGCCGCAGCCCCGCGTGGGTGTGGGTGGAGATCGGCACCCCGGTGCGCTTGTGCGCCTGCGCGACGGCGCGCAGCACCCGCTCGACGCCGGGCGTGACGCCGGGCTCGTCGGTGGCGCATTTGAGGATCCCGGCCTTGACGCCGGTGTCGGCGATGCCCTCCTCGATGTCGCGGACGAACATGTCGGTCATGATCTCGGGGCCGTCGAGTGGTGCCCCGGGGCCCAGGTAGTGGAAACAGAACGGCACATCGTTGTACGTGTAAAGACCGGTCGCCACAACGATATTCAGCTCGGTGGCCGCTGCGACGCGCGCGATGCGCGGAATGTAGCGGCCCAGCCCGATCACGGTCAGGTCGACGATGGTGTCGACCCCGCGGGACTTGAGTTCGTTGAGCCGGTCGATGGCGTCGGCCACCCGGCGTTCCTCGTCGCCCCAGGCTTCGGGGTAGTTCTGGGCGATCTCGGTGGTCATGATGAACACGTGCTCGTGCATGAGCGTCACGCCGAGGTCGGCGGTATCGATGGGGCCGCGGGCGGTATTGAGTTCTGACACGTGACTGATGCTAGGTCGACTCGGTGGTCGCACAACAGGGCCGGACAGTTTTGTCCGGTGCGTTCCGGCGGCGGCGCCGGTGCAGTACCGTCCACGCCATGTTGCTCAATCCCAACCACTTGCAACGCCGCTACCCGGATCGCCGTTCGGGGGAGATCATGGCCGCGACGGTGGACTTCTTCGAGTCGCGCGGCAAGGCGCGGCTGAAGGAGGACGACCACAACCGGGTCTGGTACTCGGAATTTCTGGACCACGTCGGACGCGAGCGCATCTTCGCGTCCCTGCTGACGCCGTCCGAGTACGGCGCTGACGATTGCCGCTGGGACACCTACCGAATCAGCGAGTTCGCCGAGATCGTGGGCTTCTACGGGCTGAGCTACTGGTATCCCTTCCAGGTCACCGCGCTGGGCCTGGGCCCGATCTGGATGAGCCCCAACGAGGAGGCGAAGCGCAAGGCCGCCGCGGAGCTGGAAGCCGGCGAGGTGTTCGCCTTCGGGCTGTCGGAGCAGACCCACGGCGCCGACGTCTACCAGACCGACATGATCCTGACGCCGTCCGAACACGGCTGGACGGCGAGCGGCGAGAAGTACTACATCGGCAACGCCAACGTCGCGCGGATGGTGTCGACGTTCGGCAAGATCGCCGGCACCGACGAATACGTATTCTTCGCCGCCGACTCGCAGCACGACCGGTACGAGCTCATCAAGAACGTGGTGAACTCGCAGAACTTCGTGGCCAACTACGCGCTGCGCGACTACCCGGTCACCGAGGCCGACATCCTGCACCGCGGCCCCGAGGCGTTCCACGCCGCGCTGAACACCGTCAACGTCTGCAAGTACAACCTGGGCTGGGGCGCGGTCGGCATGTGCACCCACGCCATGTACGAGGCGGTCACCCACGCCTCCAACCGGGTGCTGTACGGCACCGTGGTCACCGACTTCAGCCACGTGCGGCGGCTGCTCACCGACGCCTACCTGCGCCTGGTCGCGATGCGGTTGGTGTGCACCCGGGCCTGTGACTACATGCGCAGCGCGTCGGCGGACGACCGCCGCTACCTGCTGTACAGCCCGCTCACCAAGGCGAAGGTCACCAGCGAGGGGGAGCGGGTGGTCATCGCGCTGTGGGACGTCATCGCCGCCAAGGGGGTGGAGAAGGACACCTTCTTCGAGGCCGTCACCCGCGAAATCGGTTTGCTGCCAAGGCTTGAGGGCACCGTACACATCAACATCGGGCTGCTGGCGAAGTTCATGCCCAACTTCCTGTTCGCCCCGAGTGGCGACCTGCCTTTGATCGGCCGCCGCGATGACGCGGCCGATGACGCGTTCCTGTTCGCGCAGGGGCCGACCGGCGGGCTTGGCAAGGTGCGCTTCCACGACTGGCGCGCGCCGTTCGACGCCTTCGCCCATCTACCCAATGTCGCGCTGCTGCGCCAGCAGATCGACGTCCTCGCCGAGATGCTGGCCAGCGCCACCCCTGACGCCGCCCAGCAGAAGGACGTCGACTTCGCGTTCGCGGTCGGCCAGTTGTTCGCGACGGTGCCCTACGCGCAGCTGATCCTCGAGGAGGCCGCGCTCTCGGACGTCGACGAGGCGTTGATCGACGCGATCTTCGCCGTGCTGGTGCGCGACTTCAACGGCTACGCCGTGGAGCTGAGCGACAAGCCCACGACCACGGACGACCAGGCCCGCTTCGCGACGCGGATGATCCGCCGCCCCGCCCACGACCCGGCGCGCTACGCCCAGATCTGGAAGGAGTACATCCTTCCCCTCAACGGCGCGTACCAAATGCGGCCCTGATTCGTGGGGCGAGCGTGCGGCAGGGCGCACTGGGCAACAACCCCTTGACTGTGACGCAGCTCACCGTAGTATGACCAGTGGTCATCGAGGTTAGGGGGCCGCATTGCCAACGGTGACTTGGGCGCGGGTCGACCCCGCTCGTCGCGCGGCGATCATCGAAGCCGCGGAAAACGAATTCGGGGCGCACGGGTTCTCCCGCGGCAGCCTCAACGTCATCGCGCGCAGGGCCGGCGTCGCCAAGGGCAGCCTCTTCCAATACTTCGCGGACAAGCGCGACCTGTACGCGTTCATCGCCGACATCGCCAGCCAGCGAGTCCGGGCCTACATGGAGGACCGCATCCGCGAGCTGGACCCGAGCCGGCCGTTCTTCGACTTCCTCACTGACTGGCTCGACGCGTGGGTGGCCTACTTCGCCGACCACCCGCACGAGCGCGCGCTGCACGCCGCGGCGACCCTGGAGGTCGACACCGAGGCGCGCGTCAGCGTGCAAAACGTCATCCACCGCCACTACCTGGAAGTCATGCGGCCGCTGGTGCGCGACGCGCAGGTCCGCGGCGACCTGCGCGCCGATTCGGACACCGACGCGCTGTTGTCGTTGCTGCTCTTGGTCTTTCCGCACCTGGCGCTCGCGCCATACATGCGCGGATTGGATCCGATTCTCGGGCTCGACGAACCCACGCCGGAGCAACCGGCGCTGGCCGTGCGCCGGCTCGTCGGGGTTCTGGCGGCCGCCTTCTCGGCGGCACCGCGCCCGCCCGTCCACTCAGGCCCACAACAATCCGAGGAGATCTCATGACACGCACACACACGAACTCGATGGTTCGAGGGGGCCTGAACTGGGACAGCCTGCCGCTGCGGCTGTTCGCCGGCGGCAACGCCAAGTTCTGGAACCCGGCCGACATCGACTTCTCCCGCGACCGCGCCGACTGGGAGCAGCTGACCGACGACGAGCGCCACTACGCCATCCGGCTCTGCGCCGAGTTCATCGCCGGCGAGGAAGCGGTGACCGAAGACATTCAGCCGTTCATGTCCGCGATGCGGGTCGAGGGCCGGCTGGGCGACGAGATGTACCTGACGCAGTTCGCGTTCGAGGAGGCCAAGCACGTCCAGGTGTTCCGGATGTGGCTCGACGCCGTCGGCGTCACCGACGACCTGCACGAGTACCTCGACGACATCCCCACCTACCGGACGATCTTCTACGAGGAACTCCCCGACTGCCTTAACGCCCTTTCGGTCGACCCGTCACCGGCCGCCCAGGTTCGCGCGTCGGTCACCTACAACCACATGGTCGAGGGCATGCTCGCCCTCACGGGCTACTTCGGCTGGCACAAGATCTGCGTGGAGCGCGGCATCCTGCCCGGCATGCAAGAGCTGGTCCGCCGCATCGGCGACGACGAGCGGCGCCACATGGCATGGGGCACCTTCACCTGCCGCCGCCACGTCGCGGCCGACGATGCCAACTGGGGCGTCTTCGAAACCCGGATGAACGAGCTCATGCCGCTGGGGCTGCGCCTCATCGAGGAGGGCTTCTCCCTCTACGACCCGATGCCGTTTGGCCTGTCGGTGGACGAGTTCATGCAGTACGCGGCCGACAAGGGCATGCGGCGCTTCGGCACCATCTCCAGCGCCCGCGGGCGGCCGCTGGAAGAGATCGACCTCGACTACTCGCCGCTGCAGCTCGAGGACACCTTCGCCGACGAGGACGAGAAGGCCCTGGCCGCCGCGTCGGCCTAGCTACTCGACCTTGCTGCCGCCGGCGGCGTCGCCGGCATCGATGTCGCCGACCCAGACGGTCTTGGCGTTCACGAACGCCCGGATGCCCAGTCCCGCGAGTTCGCGGCCGTAGCCGGATCGTTTGACGCCACCGAAGCCCAGCTCGGGGTAGGACACCGTCATGCCGTTGATGAAGACCTGGCCGGCTTCGATGTCGTCGATGAAGCGCTGCTGCTCGGCCTCGTCGTTGGTCCAGGCGTTGGACCCCAGCCCGAACGTGGTGGCGTTGGCGATCTCGATGGCCTCGTCGATGCTCTCGGCCCGGTACATCGACGCGACGGGCCCGAAGACCTCTTCGGTGTAGAGCGCCATGTCCTTGGTGATGTCGGTGACCACCGTCGGCGGGTAGAACCACCCCGGCCCGTCGATGGGCTTGCCGCCGAGGCGGATCGTGGCGCCCGCCGCGGCCGCTTCGTCGACCTGCTTGACGATGTCGTCGCGGCCCGACTCGGTGGCCAGCGGGCCGACGTCGGTGTCCGGGTCGGTCGGGTCACCCACCTTGAGCGCCTGCATCTTCTCGGTGAATTTGTCGACGAACGCGTCGTAGATGTCGGTGTGGATGATGAACCGCTTGGCGGCGATACAGGACTGGCCGTTGTTCTGGACGCGCGCGGTGACCGCGGTCTTGGCGGCCTCGTCCAGGTTCGCCGACGGCATCACGATGAACGGGTCGCTGCCGCCGAGCTCGAGCACAGTTGGCTTGATCTCGTCACCGGCGATGGCCGCGACCGACTGGCCCGCCGGCTCGCTGCCGGTGAGGGTGGCGGCCGCGACCCGGGGGTCGCGCAGGATGCGCTCGACGGCGCTGGACGAGACCAGCAGCGTCTGGAAGCAGCCGTCCGGGAAGCCGCCGCGGGCGATGACGTCGGCCAGGTAGAGCGCGGACTGCGGCACGTTCGACGCGTGCTTGAGGATACCGACGTTGCCGGCCATCAGCGCCGGCGCGGCGAACCGGACGGCCTGCCACAGCGGGAAGTTCCACGGCATGATGGCGAGCACCACCCCGAGCGGTTGGTAGCGGGTGTAGGCCCGTTTTGCGCCCACCGCCTTGGCGTCGGCGGGCTCGTCGGCCAGCAGTTGCTCGGCGTTCTCGGCGTAGTAGCGAAAACCCTTGGCGCACTTGAGCGCCTCGGCCTTGGCCGACTTCAACGTCTTGCCCATTTCCAGGGTCATCATCGCGGCGACGTCGTCGGCCTCCTTCTCCAATAGGTCGGCGGTCGCGTTTGCCCACGCCGCCCGCTGGGCAAAGGTGGTGTTATGGCGGTAGTCCTGGAACCGGGCGTACGCGCGGGCGATGGCCGCGTCGACTTCTTCGTCGGTTGCCGGGGTGAAGGTTTTTACTGTCTCGCCGGTAGCCGGGTTGATGGTGGCGATGGGCACGCTGACATCCTTCGCGTTGGGGTTGGTAAAAGGTCCAACACCCAGCCTGCCACTATCGTTCCCTCAAGGGAGGTGCCGGATGAGTAAAGCCGCCGAGCTGATGGTCAAGTGCCTGGAAAACGAGGGTGTTTCCGTGGTCTTCGGCCTGCCGGGGGAGGAGAACATCCGCTTCGTGCAGGCGCTGGCTTCGTCGAGCATCCGCTACGTGCTCACCCGGCACGAGCAGGCCGCGGCCTTCATGGCCGAGATGTACGGGCGGGTCACCGGGCGGGCGGCGGTGGTGTCGAGCACGCTGGGACCCGGCGCGATCAACATGCAACTCGGCGTGGCCGACGCCACGACCAACAGCACCCCGCTGGTCGCGATCTCCGCGCAGGTGGGCCACGACCGCGAGTTCAAGGAGTCCCACCAGTACGTCGACCTGGTGTCGATGTTCGCGCCAATCACCCGGTGGGCGGCCGGGGTCCCCACCGCGCGCGCCATCCCGGAGATGTTCCGCAAGGCGTTCAAGGTCTCCGAGACCGAGCGCCCGGCCGCGGTCTATCTCGCCGTGCCCGAGCACATCGACGCCGACGAGACCGACTACGACCTCACGCCGTTGCCGCGCAACGTCGTTCGGGCCGATGCACCCGCGCCCGGTCAAGTCGAGCGCGCGGTCGACATCCTGCGTAAGGCCAAGCGGCCGGTGGTGCTGGCCGGGCACGGCGCCGCCCGCGGCAACGCCACCGCGGCCCTGGTCCGGTTCTCCGAGGAATTCGGCATCCCCGTGGCCAACACCTTCCACGGCAAGGGCGTGATGCCCGACGACCACCCCAACAGCATCGGGACGCTGGGGTTCATGCGGCACGACTATGTCAACTTCGGCTTTGACAACGCCGACGTGGTCATCACCGTCGGCTACGAGCTGCAGGAGTTCGACCCGGTGCGGATCAACCCGCAGGCGGACAAGAAGATCATCCACATCCATCGTTTTCCGGCCGAGGTCGACGCGCATTACTCGGTGGACGTCGGCATCATCGGCGACATCGGCGCCTCGTTGGATGCGCTGAGGGACGGGCTGGACGGCCACGCCTACGAGGCCGATCCCGAGGTGCCCGGACACGGCCTGCTGGCCGAGGAATTCGCTCGCGGGCAACAGGATTCGCGCTATCCGCTGGCGCCGGCGCGGGTGGTGGCCGACACGCGCGAGGCGCTGGGCCGCAGCGACGTCGTCCTCGTCGACACCGGAGCCACCAAGATGTGGATGGCGCGACTGTATCCGACGTACGAGTGCAACACGTGCCTGGTGTCAAATGGCCTGTCCACTATGGGTTTTGCGCTGCCGGGTGCGCTGGGTGTCAAGCTGGCGCGCCCGGATTCGAAGGTGCTGGCGGTGGTCGGTGACGGTGCGTTCCTGATGAACTCGCAGGAGATCGAGACCGCCGTGCGGGAGCGGATACCGCTGGTCGTGCTGATCTGGGAGGACGGCGGATACGGCCTGATCGAGTGGAAGATGGACCTCGAGCTCGGCGCGCACTACTACGTCAAGTTCGGCAACCCGGATGTGGTCAAGTATGCGGAAAGCTTTGGCGCCAAGGGGTATCGGATCTCTCATGCGGACGAGCTGCTGCCGACGCTGCGCGCGGCCTTGGCGGATGACGGCGTCTCGGTGATCGCCTGCCCGGTCGACTACTCGGAGAACCTGCGGCTGACCGATCGGCTCGGCGAGCTGGACGAGACGCTGTAGTTCACGGCGAGGGTCTTAAGTCCTCACCTGAAAGGACGGGCCCGAAGGCCCTAGCGAAGCTGTTGTCCGGCGCGGAGCCTGAAGTCCGTGTCGAGGCACGTTCGAAAGCGCTCGGGTGCCGCCTCTGTTCTGGCGGTCGTCCTGGTGGCCGTGGGGACACCCGGGACGGCGAGCGCGGTCTACCCCGGCGTTCCGGAGTGGTATTCGCAGGCCGAAGTGCACCTGGCGAATACGACCAAGTTCATGCAGGCGGCGGTCGAGGCAATCGAAGCCAACGACGTCAACGCCCTGAAGTCCGCATGTTCGGCGGTGCACGACGAACAGACGATCGGCCTGCAGGCCCATCTGCCCACGCCGGACCCGGCGTTGACTGCTGCCCTGCAGTCCCAGATCAATGACTTCCATACCGCGACGCACCTTTGCATGTCATTGGGACCTAACAGCACCCCGGAGGATCTGGATCGAGCGGACTCGTTCGTGCACCAGGCAATTGAGGACCTGCGGACGGTCAACGACGTCTTGGTTGACGATCTCAGTTGAGGGCCGGAAGTATCCAAAGTTTTTGCGCGAGTGTGTATCTGTGGCGATTTTCGGGTGCATTTTTGTCGGTGGGGGTCGCTAGGTTCGAGGGTATGAGTCCAAGCGGTCATCCAGACGTCGACGCGGTGTTCGACGATCTCGATGCCGTCTTGGCCCGTGTCCGCGCACTGCCGGTGGATGCTTTGAACGTTCACCAACAGCTGGCGATGCTGGAACGCTGCGAAAAAGTACGCCGGCAGCTGCCGGCCCTCGAGCATCCGGTGATCAACACCCTGGGCCGGCAGGCCACCGCCGAGGAGTTGGGTGGCAGCCTGCCGCACGCGATCGCCGAGGCGACGCTGATCAGCCGGGCCGAGGCGTCGAGGCGGGTGAAAGAGGCCGTCGAGTTGGGGCCGCGGCACGGGCTGACCGGCGAACCGTTAGCCCCGATCCTGCCCGCGACGGCCGCCGCCCAACGCGACGGCGCCCTGGGCACCGGGCAGGTGGGGGTGATCCGCCGGTTCTTTCACCAGTTACCCGCCGCGGTGGATGCACCCACCCGGGCGGCCGTGGAGGTCGACCTCGTCAGGTATGGAACGCAGTATCGGCCCGAGCAATTGGCGGGGCTGGCCGAGCATGTCGCCGATTGCCTCAACCCCGACGGCACCTACAGCGACGCCGAGCGCGCCCGCCGCCGCGGCCTCACCCTGGGCAAGCAGGGCCCTGATGGCATGTCGGAGCTGCGCGGGCTGCTCACCCCCGAGCTGCGGGCCACCCTCGAGGCGGTGCTGGCCAAGCTGGCCGCGCCGGGCATGTGCAACCCGCTCGACGACACGCCGTGCGTGGACGGCACCCCGAGTCAGCAGGCCATCGATCACGATGGGCGCAGCGCCGCCCAACGCAACCACGATGGGCTCACCGCGGGGCTGCGCGCGCTGTTGGCCTCGGGAAAACTCGGCCAGCACAACGGGTTACCGGCCTCCATCATCATCACCACCACCCTGCAGGAACTGCAGACCGCCGCCGGGCACGGGCGCACCGGTGGGGGCACCCGCCTGCCGATCAGCGACGTGATCCGGCTGGCCCGCCACGCCCATCACTACCTGGCCATCTTCGACAACGACGCCACACCCCTGGCGCTGTATCACACCAAACGCCTCGCCAACCCCGGCCAACGGATCGTGCTCTACGCCAAGGACCGCGGCTGCACCGCCCCGGGCTGCACCGTGCCCGGCTACCTGTCCGAAGTCCACCACGTCACCGACTACGCCCGCAGCCGCCGCACCGACATCAACGACCTCACCTTCCCCTGCGGACCCCATCACCGCCTACTCACACCCGCCGGCTGGCGCACCCGCAAAAACACCCAAGGCGACACCGTCTGGATTCCCCCACCCCACCTCGACAGGGGCCAGCCCAGAACCAACACCTTCCACCACCCCGAGAAACTGCTCGGGAATGACGATGATGACGCGCCGTAATTACCCGGCCAGCGTCGCCCGGATGCACACGGTGACGTAGGGCAGTGCCAGGCCGGTCGAATTCGCCAGCGCCGGGTGGGTGGCGAGCAACTCGCGCACCTGGTCCAGGGTCCTGGTGCGGACCTCGGTCGGCGAGGTGATGCAGTAGCTGCGCGATGCGACCAGGTCGATCAGGGCTTGGGGCGTAAGGTAATTCGTCCACTCGACCTGGTGGCGCTCCGGTGAGGTGAACGATTCGGACAGCGTGACGTCGAAGCGGCCGCGGTCACCGTCGGAGCCGATGATCTCGCCCAGCTCCCGCACCCAGCCCAGCCGCTCGTCGCGCGTGTTCCACACCAGACCCAGCCGGCCGCCCGGCCGCAACACGCGGGCCACCTCGGGAATGGCGCGTTCGGGATCCACCCAATGCCACGCCTGTGCGACCAGCACGACGTCGACGCTGTTGTCCGGCAACGGAATTCCCTCGGCGGTGCCAAGCAGCGCCCGGGTCTCCGGCAGCGAGCTGCGCAACACCTCCAGCATGTCGGGGATCGGGTCGACGGCCACCACGTCCAGCCCGCGTTCCACCAGCCGGGTGGTCAGCTTTCCGGTGCCGGCACCCAGGTCCAGCACCTGGCGCGCGCCGCGCGGCAGTAGCCAGTCGATCGCCTCCGGGGGATAAGAGGGGCGTCCCCGCTCATAGGCAGCGGCCGCCGAGCCGAACGACAAAGAGCGGTCCTGCCCGGAGCGCGTCACCGCCGGCACGCGCCTTCACTCTCAGCTAGGTCGAGCGTCTCGCGAATCAGCTCGCCGACCGCCTCGGACTCCACCAAGAAGCCGTCGTGCCCGCAGATGGACTCGACGACCTGCAGTCCGCTACAGCCCGGCAGCAGCTCGGCGAGCTCCTCCTGCAACCGCAGCGGATAAAGCCGGTCGGACGTGATGCCGCCTACCACCGCCGGCACCGGGCAACCGCGGAGCGCCTTGCGCACCCCTCCGCGGCCGCGGCCCACGTCATGGCTGTTCAGCGACTCGGTCAGGGCCACGTAGCTGCCTGCGTCGAAGCGGGCCAACAGCTTGTCGCCCTGATGCTCGAGGTAGCTCTGCACCGCGTAGCGGCTGTCCCCGCCGCCCTGCTTGTCGTTGCCGAAGCGGGTGTCGAGCTCCGCTTCGCCGCGATAGGTCAGGTGGGCGAAGCGGCGGGCGATGGCCAGGCCGGTGTCCGGTGTGCGGCCGGTGTCGTGGTAGTCGCCGCCCTGCCAGTCCGGGTCGGCCTTGATGGCCGCGATCTGCGTGGTCTGCGTGCCGATTTGGTCCGCGGTCGCGCGCGCGCCGACCGCCAGCAGCAGCCCCGCCCGCACCCGACTGGGGTGCCCGACCATCCATTCCAAAGCCCGTGCGCCGCCCATGGAACCACCAACAACCGCGGCGACCTCATTGATTCCCAGCGCGGCCAGCGCGGCGATGTCGGCCTCCACCTGGTCGCGCACGGTGATCATCGGAAACCTTGAGCCCCAGGGCTTTCCATCGCGGGCCAGCGAGCTGGGGCCGGTGGAGCCGCGGCAACCGCCCAGCACGTTGGTGGCGACGGCGCACCAGCGGTCGGTATCGATGGGCGCGCCCGGGCCGGCGACCCCGTCCCACCAGCCACCGGTGGGATGCCCCGGCCCGGCGGGACCGGTGATGTGCGAGTCACCGGTGAGCGCGTGCAGCACCACCACCACGTTGTCGCGGGTCGGCGACAGCTCGCCCCAGCGCTGCACGGCGATGCACACATCGTCGATCACCGCGCCGCCCTCGGTCCTCAGCGAGCCGATGTGGACCAGGCCGATCTCGCCTTCGGCCGGCAGCGTCTGGGTTCCGACGTCGGAGATCGTCATGGCCGGCCCCTCAGAACGCCGCCACGGCTTGCGGGTCGGCCGCCTCGGCGCCGAACTTGCGCGCCGCGGCGAAGCCCAACTCCAGGTCGGCCAGGATGTCGTCGACGCCCTCGATGCCGACGGCCAGCCGCACCAGGCCGGGCGTCACGCCGGTCGCCAGCTGCTCGGCGGCGCTCAGCTGGGCGTGCGTGGTCGACGCGGGGTGGATCACCAGCGATCGCACGTCGCCGATGTTGGCGACGTGGCTGTGCAGCTTGAGCGCGTTCACGAACGCCTTGCCGGCCTCGACGCCGCCGGCCAGCTCGAAGGCCAGCACCGCGCCGGTTCCCTTGGGCGCCAGCTTCTTCCCGCGCTCGTGCCACGGCGAGCTGGGCAGCCCGGCGTAGTTCACCGACACAACGCCGTCGTGGCCCTCGAGGAATTCGGCGACCCGCTGCGCGTTGGCGACGTGGCGTTCCATCCGCAGGCTCAGCGTTTCGATGCCCTGGGCGACCAGGAACGCGTTGAACGGGGAGGCGGCCGAACCCAGGTCGCGCAGCAGCTGCACGCGCGCCTTGAGCGCGTACGCCGGCGGCCCGAGCTCGGCGAACACCACGCCGTGGTAGCTCGGGTCGGGTGTGGTGAATCCGGGGAAACGGCCCTGCGTCCAGTCGAAGGTGCCGCCGTCGACGATGACGCCGGCGATCGCCGACCCGTGCCCGCCCAGGTACTTGGTGGCCGAGTGCACCACGACGTCGGCGCCGTGCTCGAACGGCCGGATCAGGTACGGCGTGGCGATGGTGTTGTCGACGATCAGCGGTATCCCGTTGGCGTGGGCGACGCCGGCGACCCCGGGGATGTCCAGCAGGTCGATCTGCGGGTTGGAGATGGTCTCGCCGAAGAACGCCTTGGTGTTCGGGCGCACCGCGGCCTGCCAGGAATCCAGGTCGTCGGGGTCGTCGACGAAGCTGACCTCGATGCCGAGCTTGGCCAGCGAGTAGTGGAACAGGTTGTAGGTGCCGCCGTAGAGCCGCGGGCTGGACACGATGTGATCTCCGGCACACGCGAGGTTGAGTATGGCGAAGGTCTCAGCGGCCTGCCCGGAGCTGAGGAACAGCGCTGCCACGCCGCCCTCGAGCGCGGCGATCCGCTGCTCGACGACGTCGGTGGTGGGGTTGCCGATCCGGGTGTAGATGTTGCCCGGCACCTCCAGCCCGAACAGGGCGGCGGCGTGCGAGGTGTCGTCGAACGTGTAGGACGTGGTCTGGTAGATCGGCAGGGCGCGGGCGTTGGTGGCCGGGTCCGGCCGCTGGCCCGCGTGCACCTGCTTGGTGTCGAACGACCAGTGGGCGCTCGGATCGGTGTCGTCGCTGTTGGTGGCATCGCTCATGGAAGCTTCCCTGTCTGGCTCAGGGGCCCGTCATGGCGGACCCGCGCTTGCCGGATAGCCGGTGCTTGGCTACTCAACCTGGTCATCACCCGGGGCACCCCACCGCGGTTGGAGGGTTGCCGGCCAGCAAGCCGGGGCTTGATGCTGGCGCTCATGACCAATACGGAGACTATCTTACTGTGCCGACTGTGTGCCAATGGCAGGTCGACACCTGCCCAAACGCCCTTGATAACGTGGCAGGAAGAACGCTGAGCCCCCCAGAGGTCTGACCGAATACTCGAAGATTTTCCACGCCGGGAGAGGGACCGTGAGCGCCGAACAGCCGACCGTCATCTACACACTGACCGACGAGGCGCCGTTGCTGGCGACCTACGGGTTCCTGCCGATCGTGCGCGCGTTCGCCGAGCCGGCGGGCATCGAGATCAAGACGAGCGACATCTCCGTGGCCGCGCGCATCCTGGCCGAATTCCCCGACGACCTGACCGAGGAGCAGCGGGTCGGCGACAACCTGGGCGAGTTGGGCAAGCTGACGCAGCTGCCCGACACCAACATCATCAAGCTGCCGAACATCAGCGCCTCGGTGCCCCAGCTGGTCGCCGCCGTCAAGGAGCTGCAGGGCAAGGGCTTCAAGATTCCGGACTTTCCGCAGAGCCCGAAGACCGACGAGGACAGGGAAATCCGCGCCCGCTACGGCAAATGCCTGGGCAGCGCGGTCAACCCGGTACTGCGACAAGGCAACTCGGACCGGCGCGCGCCCAAGGCCGTCAAGGAGTACGCGCGCAGGCACCCGCACAGCATGGGGGAGTGGTCGCCGGCGTCGCGCACCCACGTCGCGACCATGCGCAAGGGCGACTTCTACCACGGCGAGAAGTCGATGACGCTGGACCGCGCGCGCAACGTGAAGATGGTGCTGGAAACCAAGAGCGGCAAGACCCTCGAGCTGAAGGACAAGGTCGAGCTGCGCGAGGGCGACGTCATCGACAGCATGTTCATGAGCAAGAAGGCGCTGGTCGAGTTCTACGAAGAGCAGATGGAGGACGCCTACGAGACCGGCGTGATGTTCTCACTGCACGTCAAGGCGACCATGATGAAGGTCTCGCATCCCATCGTCTTCGGCCACGCCGTGAAGGTCTATTACAAGGACGCCTTCGCCAAACACCAGGAGCTGTTCGACGAGCTCGGCGTCGACGTCAACAACGGACTGGTCGACCTCTACAACAAGATCGAGTCGCTGCCCGCCTCGCTGCACGAGGAGATCATCCGCGACCTGCACGCCTGCCACGAACACCGCCCCGAGCTGGCCATGGTCGATTCGGCAAAGGGCATCACCAACTTTCACTCGCCCAGCGACGTGATCGTGGACGCGTCGATGCCGGCGATGATTCGGGCGGGCGGCAAGATGTGGGGCGCCGACGGGCGGCAGAAGGACACCAAGGCCGTCAACCCCGAGTCGACCTTTTCGCGGATCTACCAGGAGATCATCAACTTCTGCAAGACCCACGGGCAGTTCGACCCGACGACCATGGGGACCGTGCCCAACGTCGGCCTGATGGCGCAGCAGGCCGAGGAGTACGGCTCGCACGACAAGACGTTCGAAATCCCCGAGGACGGGGTCGCCAACATCGTCGACCTTGACAGCGGCGAGGTGCTGCTGACCCAGAACGTCGAGGAGGGCGACATCTGGCGGATGCCGATCGTCACCGACGAGGCGATCCGCGACTGGGTCAAGCTGGCCGTCACGCGGGCGCGCAACTCGGGCATGACGGTGGTGTTCTGGCTGGACACCGAGCGGCCGCACGAGGTCGAGCTGCGCAAGAAGGTCAAGGCGTATCTGAAGGAACACGACACCGAGGGCCTGGACATCAACATCATGCCCCAGGTGTGGGCCATGCGGTACACGATCGAGCGCGCGATCCGCGGCCAGGACACCATCGCCGCGACCGGAAACATCCTGCGCGACTACCTCACCGACCTGTTCCCGATTCTCGAGCTGGGCACCAGCGCCAAGATGCTGTCCATCGTGCCGCTGATGTCCGGCGGCGGCATGTACGAAACCGGGGCGGGCGGTTCGGCGCCCAAGCACGTGCACCAGCTCCTCGAGGAGAACCACCTGCGCTGGGATTCCCTCGGCGAATTCCTCGCTCTCGGAGCGTGTTTCGAGGACATCGGCATCAAGACGGACAACGAGCGCGCCAAGATCCTGGGCAAGACGCTGGACGCCGCGATCGGCAAGCTGCTGGAGAACAACAAGAGTCCGTCGCGCAAGGCCGGCGAACTCGACAACCGCGGCAGCCAGTTCTACCTGGCGCTGTACTGGGCGCAGGAACTCGCGCAATCCGACGACGAGGAGCTTTCCAAGCACTTCGCCGCGCTGGCCGAGTCGCTGGGCGAGAACGAGGACACCATCGTCGGCGAGCTGGCCGAGGCGCAGGGCGAGACGGTGGACATCGGTGGCTACTACTACCCGGACAGCGAGAAGACGACCGCCGTGATGCGGCCGAGCAAGACGTTCAACGAAGCGCTGACAGCCTCGCAAGGTTCGTAAGGTCCGAAGATGTCAGGCGACCGCAAGATCAAAGTCCGGGGGCCGGTCGTCGAGCTCGACGGTGACGAGATGACCCGCGTCATCTGGAAACTGATCAAGGAGATGCTGATACTGCCGCATCTCGACGTCAACCTCGAGTACTACGACCTCGGCATCGAAAACCGCGACCGCACCAACGACCAGGTGACCATCGACGCCGCGTACGCCATCAAGAGACACGGGGTAGGCGTCAAGTGCGCCACCATCACCCCCGACGAGGCCCGCGTCCAAGAATTCAACTTGAAGAAGATGTGGCTCTCACCCAACGGCACCATCCGAAACATTCTGGGCGGCACCATCTTCCGCGAGCCGATCGTCATCTCGAACGTCCCCCGGCTGGTTCCCGGCTGGACCAAGCCGATCGTCATCGGGCGCCACGCGTTCGGTGACCAGTATCGGTCGACCAACTTCAAGATCGACAAGCCGGGCACCGTGGCGATCACGTTCACCCCGTCCGACGGCAGCGAGCCGATCGTGCACGAGATGGTGGACATCCCCGACGACGGCGGCGTCGTGATGGGGATGTACAACTTCAAGGACTCCATCGGGGATTTCGCGCGCGCGTCGTTCAAGTACGGCCTCAACGCCAAATGGCCGGTGTACCTGTCCACCAAGAACACGATCCTCAAGGCCTACGACGGCATGTTCAAGGACGAGTTCCAGCGCATCTACGACGAGGAATTCAAGGACAAGTTCGAGGCCGAGGGGCTCACCTACGAGCACCGGCTCATCGACGACATGGTCGCCGCGTGCCTGAAGTGGGAGGGCGGCTACGTGTGGGCGTGCAAGAACTACGACGGCGACGTCCAGTCCGACCTCGTCGCCCAGGGCTACGGCTCGCTGGGGCTGATGACGTCGGTGCTGATGACCGCCGACGGCAAGACGGTGGAGGCCGAGGCCGCGCACGGCACCGTCACCCGGCACTTCCGGCAGTACCGGGCCGGCAAGCCGACCTCGACCAACCCGATCGCCTCGATCTTCGCCTGGACGCGCGGGCTGGCCCACCGCGGCAAGCTCGACGGCACCCCGGGGGTGGTCGAGTTCGCGCAGAGGCTGGAGGACGTGGTCGTCGGGACGGTCGAGAGCGGGAAGATGACCAAGGACCTGGCCATGCTCGTCGGCCCCGACCAGGAATGGCAGCAGAGCGAGGAGTTCCTCAACTCGATCGCCGAAAACCTGGAAAAGGAGCTGGCTAACTAGCCGAGGGGTTCGCGCGGCGCCGCGCCGGGTCGACGCATTCGTCGAGGAAGCCGATGATCACGTCGGTGACGCGCTCGGGCGCCTCGAACATCGGGATGTGGCCCACGCCGTCGAGCTCGGTGACCTGGTGGTCGTCGGGCAAATGGGTGGTGAAATGCCGGCTGAACCTGGGGGCGGGCACGATCCGGTCCTTCTCGCAGATCACCAGGTGCGCCGGGACGGCGTTCTCGGCCAGCTCCCGCAGTCCGTGCAGCAGCAGCGACTTGACCAGCAGCTGGAAGTAGGCCGGGCAGTGCGCGACGTCGTCGATGCAGCCCAGCAGTTGCTCGTGGCTGACCCCGTCGGGCGTCGCGCTGATCGCGTAGGTGGCCAGGTGGCGGCTGAACGGCAGCCCCATCACCCGCGGGCCGAACAGCGCGGCCAATATCAGCAGCGGAATGCCCAGGATGAACTTGGCGATCACCTCGAACTTGGCCGGGCTCCATCGGGTCCATCCGCCGGCCGGGGCGATGCCCATCACGCTGCGCGCGCGCCCGCGCCGCTCCAGCTCGAACGCGACCCAACCGCCCAGCGAGTTGCCCACGATGTGCGCGGTCTTCCAGCCCAGCTCGTCCATCTGGCGCTCCACGTGGTCGGCGAGCACCGCCGAGGACAAGAACCAGGTCCCCGCGGGCGGGCCGCCGTTGTGGCCGGCCATCGTCGGGGCGAACACCTCGTAGCGCCCGGTGTCGGCCAGCCGCTGGGCGACGTCCTGCCAAACCGCCTGGGACAGCAGGAACGGGTGCAGCAACAGGACCGGCTCTCCAGAACCCAGGTGAATCGGTGGCCGCGTCCCCGCGCTGCTGTTCGTGCTGCTCCCCATAGCCCCGACACTAAAGGCGGTACCGCCGGTACCGCAAGCGAGTGTGACCCGCGGCGCGATCGCCTGGAGGGGCGCCGCTCGCTCGCGCGTGTGCGGCTGGCCGCACACTCGGCGGCGAGGATGAAGCTAGCCGCACACTCGGCGGCGGCGCATGCCCGGCACGGCCCGCGTGAAAAGATCGGTGCATCATGAGCACCCGATCCGGCCGGATCTTCTCCGGCGTCCAGCCCACCTCCGATTCGCTCCACCTGGGGAACGCGTTGGGTGCCATCACCCAATGGGTCGGGCTGCAGGACGATCACGACTGCTTCTTCTGCGTGGTCGACCTGCACGCCATCACCATCCCGCAGGATCCCGAGGCGCTGCGCCGCCGCACCCTGGTCACGGCCGCCCAGTACCTGGCGTTGGGCATCGACCCGGCCCGCAGCACGGTCTTCGTGCAGAGCCACGTGCCCGCCCACTCCCAGCTGGCCTGGGTGCTGGGCTGCTTCACCGGCTTCGGGCAGGCCTCGCGGATGACGCAGTTCAAGGACAAGTCGGCCCGCCAGGGCGGCGACTCCACCACCGTCGGCCTGTTCACCTATCCGGTGTTGCAGGCCGCCGACGTGCTGGCCTACGACACCGAGCTGGTGCCGGTGGGCGAGGACCAGCGCCAGCACCTCGAACTGGCGCGCGACGTGGCGCAGCGGTTCAACAGCCGGTTCCCCGACACGTTCGTGGTCCCCGACGTGATGATCCCCAAGGTGACCGCGAAGATCTACGACCTGCAAGACCCCACGTCGAAGATGAGCAAATCCGCGGCCACCGACGCGGGCCTGATCAACCTGCTCGACGATCCCGCCGCGTCGGCGAAGAAGATCCGCTCGGCGGTGACCGACAGCGAGCGCGAGATCCGCTTCGACACCGACGCCAAGCCGGGGGTGTCCAACCTGCTGAGCATCCAGTCGGCGGTCACCGGTGCCGCGATCGACACGCTCGTGGAGGGTTATGCCGGACGCGGTTACGGGGATCTGAAGAAGGACACCGCCGAGGCCGTCGTCGAGTTCGTCAGCCCCATCAAGGCCCGCGTCGACGAATTGCTGGCCGATTCAGCCGAATTGGAGTCGGTGCTCGCGGCGGGCGCGGAGCGCGCCGAGGACGTCGCCGGGAAAACCGTTCGGCGGGTCTACGATCGGTTAGGTTTCCTTCCGCAACGGGGATGAGTCGCACATGGGCGAGCCGGCCAAGCCAGGTGTCCTCGATCGGCTGCGGGCCCGGCACGGCTGGCTCGACCACGTCCTGCGCGCCTTTTTTCACTTCCGGAACTGCAACGGCAATCTGCTCGCGGCCGGCCTCACCTACTACACGCTGATCGCGCTAATTCCCTTGCTGATGGTCGGTTTCGCGCTGGGTAGCTTCGGGTTGTCGCATCATCCCGAGCGATTGGACACAATTGACAACCACGTCCGGTCCTGGGTGTCCCCCGAGTTGGGGCAGCATCTGGTCAACTTGATCCATTCGGCGGTCGCGGCCCGCACGTCCGTCGGTGTGATCGGGTTGGTCGTCGCGGCCTGGCTGGGCCAGACGTGGATGTATCGCCTCCGGGAGGCGCTGGGCCGAATCTGGGATCACCCAATGGACTCCGTGGGTTTCGTGCGGACGATACTGTCCGATCTGGCCGCCGTGGTGGGCACGTTCGCGGTGATCGTGGTCAGCATGGGGCTGTCCGCACTGGGACATCAGAAGCCGTTGCGTGCGGCGTTGAAACTGCTTGGGCTGCCGGAACTCTCGGTGTTCCATTGGGTCTTTCGGGTTGTTTCGGTGTTGACGGCGTTCGTGGTGTCGTGGGTGGTGTTCAGCTGGGTGATCGTGCGATTGCCGCGCGAGTCGGTTGGCGTCGTCACGTCGATGGAGGCCGGCTTGATCGCGGCCGCCGGTTTCGAGTTGTTCAAGCTGTTGGGATCGCTCTACCTGAAATTCGTGCTGCGCAGCGCCGCCGGCGCCACCTTCGGCCCGGTGCTGGGTCTGTTGGCGTTCGCGTACGTCACCTGGCTCTTGGTGCTGTACAGCACCGCCTGGGCCGCGACGGCGCGGGACGGCCCCCGGGCCCGGCAGGCAGGTGAAGTCCCCTCATGACCGAAGCTGCCAAGCCCGGAATTCTCGATCGGCTGCGGGCCCGGCACGGCTGGCTCGACCACGTCCTGCGCGCCTACCGGCGCTTCGACGACCGCAGCGGCGGATTCTTCGCCGCCGGCCTCACCTACTACACGATCTTCGCGTTATTTCCCTTGCTGATGGTCGGTTTCGCGGCCTTCGGGTTCGTGCTGGCGCGCCGGCCCGAGCTGCTGAAAACGATCGACGACCACATCCGGTCGCAGGTGACCGGTGCGCTGGGGGATCAGCTGCTGGACCTGATGAACTCGGCGATCGCCGCGCGGACGTCGGTGGGTGTCATCGGCCTGGCCACCGCGGTGTGGGCGGGGCTGGGCTGGATATCGCATCTGCGCCAGGCGTTGACGGAGATGTGGTGGGACGAGCGGATCGAGTCGCCGGGTTTCGTGCACAACAAGCTCTCCGACCTGTTGGCGATGCTGGGCACGTTCGCGGTGATCATGGCCACCGTCGGTTTGACCACGCTCGGTCATGACGCGCCGCTTGCCGCGCTGCTGAGATGGCTTGGCGTGCCGCAGCTTTCGGTGTTCGATTGGTTCTTCTGGTTGTTGTCGATCGTGATCTCGACGGCCGTGTCCTGGCTGCTGTTCACCTGGATGATCGCGCGCCTGCCCCGCGAGAAGGTCAGCCTGAGCGCGTCGATGCGGGCCGCGCTGATGGCGGCGGTCGGGTTCGAGGTGTTCAAACAGGTGGGGTCCGTCTATCTGCGGGTGGTGCTGCGCAGCCCGGCGGGCGCCACCTTCGGCCCGGTGCTGGGTCTGATGGTGTTCGCCTACATCACCGCCTATCTCGTGCTCTTCTGCACGGCGTGGGCCGCGACGGCGTCCGATCACCCGCGCGCGCGTCGCGTCCCCCCGCCGCCGCCGGCGATCATCGCGCCGCGCGTGCAGCCCGACGAGGGGATCGGCACGCGGCAGACGCTGACCGCGATGGCGATGGGAGCCCTTGGGGCGCTGACCCTTTCCCGTATCATCCGGCGGCTGCGCTAGCCGCCCACCCGCCATCGCCCGGCCACCATGACCGCGGCCACCCGCAGATCGCGGTCCAGCACAACGAGATTGGCGTCGTAGCCGGCGCGCAGGCTGCCCACCCCTTGCAGGCCGAGGGCGCGCGCGGGCGTCGCCGAGGTCGTCTGCGCGGCGGCGGCCAGTCCCGCTCCGGCGTGCACGTTGCGGAAGAGTTGGTCCATGGTGGCGGTGCTGCCCGCGATCGTCGGCGTGCCGCGCACCCGCGCCACTCCGGACGCGACGTCGACGTCCACCGCGCCGAGGCGAAACGCCCCGTCGCCGCGGCCGGCGGCGGAGATGGCGTCGGTGACGGCGGCGACCCGGTCCGGCCCGGCGTCCTCGACCACCGCCCGCACGACGGCCGGGTGCACGTGCACGCCATCGGCGATCACCTCCACGGTGACCGCGGGATGGCGGAGCAGGGCGAGCGCCGGGCCGGGCTCGCGATGGTGCACCGGCGGCATCGCGTTGAACAGGTGGGTGCCGACCGTGGCGCCCAGGCCGATGGCGCGTTCGGCCTGCTCGTAGGTGCAGTCCGTGTGCCCCAGTGCCACAACGACTCCGGCATCGAGGAAGCGCCGGATCGCGTCGTCGGCCCCGGGCAGTTCGGGGGCCAGGGTGACCATCCGGATCGCGCCGCCGCCGGCGCCCAGCAGGGCGTCGATCTCGGCCGGGTCCGGGTCGCGCATCCGGGCCGGGTCGTGCGCCCCGCACCGGGCCCGGCTCAGCCACGGCCCCTCCAGGTGGATGCCCGCGACGACGC